>JAITNE010000114.1 GCA_031290635.1 Tannerella sp.
GGCAGGACATATCATAGCGGCAGTTTGACGAGTTCAATCAAGATATGGAAATATTATAACGAAAAAGGAGAATTAATCGAAACAAAAGATTATGGAGAACATGGAGAAAAAAGATAAAAGTTCTTATTGACAAACAAAAAACGAGATTACAAAGACAATATCGATTATATCGAAAAAAATTAGTATCTTTGCAGTCTCAAATTATAGAATTACTAACTTAAAATTTTTCAAAAAGATGGCTAATAGACATTTACAGTTGATACCGACTAAAGACATATATGCGGTACGAGATTTACTTATTCAGGCAAGATCATTGCTTGCGGCTTATGTAACGCCGCTCACGCCGGCTGAAAGACGCGCGATGATAAAGATGGGCGCAAAAACGCTGAGTTTCGTCGAAAAAGCTCACGAATTTGCCCATGCTAACCCGATTCTGTGTCCGCCCTATTTAGATATGGCGGGGTTCGACATTGATTTTGCCGACGCCAGCGGACTCTGGGACGTGATTGTATCTTCGCAACAACTCCACGAGCTTCTGGACGACACCGGAATGCTTGCCGGTAGCGAAGCTTATCAGGCTGCGTTGGTGTTTTACAATTCCGTAAAGGTTGCAGCCCGCCAAAATGTTCCCGGCGCCAAGGCTGTTTATGAGGAATTGAAGAAACGTTTCCCCACCGGCAAACGTAAAACCGACGAAACCGAATCTGAAACCGTCGTCTAAACGGTTAAAAAACAGGTCTCCGTTTCTTAAAGCCTTGCGTTAGATGCTTTTTACTCCGACGTCGGACTTAATTACTCCGACGTCGGACTTAATTAGTTCGACGTCGGACTTAATTTCATCGAAATCGGACTTAATTAGTTCGACGTCGGACTTATTTACTCCGAAATCGGACTTATTTAGTTCGACGTCGGACTTATTTACTCCGACGTCGGACTTATTTACTTCGACGTCGGACTTATTTACTCCGAAATCGGACTTAATTACTCCGAAATCGGACTTATTTTCATCGGCATCGGATCTTTTAACATCGACATTGAGACACGGCACGCCACGTCTCTACACAGAAGCATCGACATCGGATCATAAAGCATCGACATCGAATCTTAAAAAAGGATATAACATAAAAAAACATAGTATATGCGTATTAAAGAACAGATACGGGAATTGATTTTATCGTTAGGCGCTGATGTATGTGGCTTTGCCCATGTTGACAGCTTCGATAAGGCTCCATCGGGCTTTAAACCGAGGGATATTTTCTCGGATTGTCAATCTATTATCTCCTTTGGAATGGCTTTGCCCAAAGGACTTGCCCAAATAAATCCGCGTTTGGTTTATAAGCATTTTAATGACATGGGTATTTATATGATAGATGAATTAGCATTCAAGGCGGCTAAGAAAATTCAGGCGGATTTTGATTGTCTGACCGTACCGATTCCGTGTGATGACCCTTACGAGTATTGGGAAAGCGACAAAATGGAAGGTCGCGGCTTGCTTTCGATGAAACATATAGCCGTTGCAGCAGGTCTGGGAGCGCTCGGAGAAAATACACTCCTCTTAAACAAACGTTTTGGCAATATGCTTACACTTGGAGTGATTCTTACCGATATGAATTTGCCCTCAGACCATGTTTCACAAAGCATTTGCATGGATAATTGTCATAAATGTGTGGATAATTGTCCTGTAGGAGCTATTGAAAACGGCGTTGTCAATCAAAAATTATGCAGAAATCATGCCTATGGCAAAACAAAACGCGGTTTTAACACAACAGATTGCAATCTATGCAGAACTATCTGTCCTATGCGTTACGGAGATGAGTATAAATGATTGGAAATCTTGAAAAATAAGCGATGCGTCATATTAAAAAACAAGAAAAATCAGCATGATTAAATCGTTGGTATATAAATAAAAAAGGCATTATATTTGCGATTTGAAAATCGATAATAACAGAACAAATATTTAACTGAAAAATATATGAAAGTAATAGCAATTAAAGGGAGTCCGAGGAAGGACGGCAACACGGCTTATGCTTTGCAGACGGTTGGCGAGGCGCTGCGTGAAGAAGGTATTGAATTTGAAATTATTGACGTCGGCGGACACAATATTCACGGTTGTCTGGCTTGCGGAAAGTGCGCTGAAAAGAAGGACGGCAAATGTGCGATTCGATCGGATATGGTTAATGAAACGCTTGTGAAGATGCGGGAAGCGGATGGTATTATTCTCGGCTCGCCGGTCTATTATTCGGGCATCGCAGGGACTATGAAATGCTTCCTGGACCGTGCTTTTTATGTCGCAGCCGCTAACGGAGGATGGTTTCGACACAAGGTTGGGGCGGCGGTCGTAGCAGTTAGACGGACGGGCGGAAGTATGACTTTCAACGCCCTGAACCTCTATCTTACGATTTCAGAAATGATGATTCCGTCGTCGAATTATTGGAACGTTATCCACGGAACTGCCGTCGGTGAAGCGGCACAGGATGCCGAAGGCGTACAAATAATGCAGATACTCGGCAAAAATATGGCGTGGATGCTTCGTATGAAAGAACAAAACACAAAACCCGAACCGGAGCAGGAAGCTAAAGTAAGGATGAATTTTATCAGATAGACCGGCGATGTTTGTCGGGAGACCGTTCAACAATAGTTCCGCAAGAGTTTGGCAACATTTTTGCTATATGCAAGAAGAAATCATAACGTAATATAATAAAATATGCCGGACAAAGAAATAATAGAAACATCAAATCAGACCTCAACAGCGACGTCTGATAGTGCGAATGAGAAGCAAGAGGAGGCGCGGACAAATGTCGATGCGTCAGATTTGCAGATTGAGACTGAATTAAAGTCAGGAAATGCTGAAGAAGCCGACAATTTGTCAGTTGACGAAAGTTTTGCAGCCAATTCAAACAAAACCGAAACAGCAGAAGAAAGATATGCCGCTTTGAATGATTCGCATCTGCGATTGATGGCGGATTTCGACAACTTCAGAAAGCGTACTCTGCGTGAAAAGGCCGAGTTGATAAAGAGCGGCGGCGCTAACGTGCTTACGAATCTGCTGCCTGTGGTTGACGATTTTGAACGGGCGTTGATAACCCTGCCGGATACTGAAGAACTCCTGGGCGTCAAGCTGATATACGACAAGTTTATAGCCTTTCTGACGCAGCAGGGAGTTAAAGCTATCGACGCCGCAGGGCAGCCGTTCGATACCGAAATGGCTGAAGCGGTTGCCATGCTTCCGGTTGAGGAAGAAGACAAAAAAGGCAAGGTGATATACTGTGTGCAAACCGGTTACACCCTGTATGACAAAGTTATTCGACACGCCAGAGTCGTAGTCGGCGAATAATTTACAGTTTATAGTTTCAAAACAAAGCATTTTATGTCAAAACGAGATTATTATGAGGTATTAGGCGTCGGTAAGAGCGCCGCAGCCGATGAAATAAAGTCAGCCTACCGCAAAAAAGCCATTCAGTATCATCCCGACAAGAATCCTGACGACAAGAGCGCAGAGGAGAAGTTCAAGGAAGCGGCCGAGGCTTACGATGTGCTGAGTAATCCTGAGAAACGTCAGCGTTACGACCAGTTTGGTCATGCCGGCGTAGGCAGTTCGGCTGCAAGCGGCGGCTACGGCGGAGGTGGCGGCATGTCGATGGACGACATTTTCGAGCGCTTCGGACCTCTGTTTGGCGACCTTATAGGAAGCGCATTCGGAGGCAGCCGTTTTAGTAGCGGCGGATATTCGCGAGGAGGCGGTCGTTCGGTACAGCGCGGCTCCGACCTGCGTGTGAAGGTCAAACTCAACCTTAAAGAAGTAGCAAAAGGCGCAGAGAAAAAGATTAAAGTCAACAAGCACGTGCAATGCACTAAATGTCACGGCAGCGGCGCAGAAGATCCCAACAGCGTTACGACTTGTCAGACCTGTCGCGGTAACGGCTACGTTACTCGCGTTGCAAATACCATACTCGGACAGATGCAGACGCAATCGACCTGCCCTGCGTGCGGCGGTCAGGGCAAAACGATAACGAAGAAGTGCAAGACCTGTCAGGGCGAAGGCGTTGTACGCGACGACGAGGTTGTCAGTATCAACATACCTCCGGGCGTGATGCGCGGCATGCAATTGTCGTTTCAGGGCAAGGGAAATGCGGCACGCTACGGCGGTATAAACGGCGATTTACTTGTCGTTATCGACGAGGATCAGGACAATGAATTGATTCGCGACGAAAACGATCTTATCTACAACCTCTTGCTTTCGGTGCCGCAAGCTGTTTTGGGTGATACCGTTGAAGTTCCGACCGTCGAAGGACGAGCTAAAGTGAAGATAGAAGCGGGTACTCAGCCGGGCAAGGTATTGCGTTTGCGGGGCAAGGGATTGCCGACAATAAACGGCTACGGTACGGGCGATTTGTTAGTGAATATCAACGTTTACATACCGGAGAAACTCTCCTCAGATGAAAAATCGAAGATGCGCGAGATGGAAAAATCGACAAACTTCATTCCAAATCAAGCCACAAAAGACGAGATGTATAAGAAATTCCGCAATTTAGTAGAATAAATTCGTCGTTTTTATCTTATTATTTTGTGTTATGCCAAGAAAAGTGTATCTTTGCAGCCTAAATTACACATTCTTATGGAAGAAACGAAAAAAATCAAGCGAGCATTAGTCTCTGTTTACTATAAAAACGGCTTGGAAGAGATCTTGAAGAATCTTCATTCCGAAGGCGTAGAATTTGTCTCTACAGGCGGGACGCAGCAGTTCATCGAATCGCTCGGCATTCCCTGCGAAGCTGTCGAGACGCTCACGGGTTATCCCTCAATACTTGGCGGACGAGTCAAGACGTTGCATCCCAAAGTCTTTGGCGGCATACTTGCGCGGCGTAACAACACCGGCGACAACGAGCAGATTCATCAATACGGGATACCGGAAATTGACCTTGTCATCGTCGATTTGTATCCTTTTGAAGCGACTGTAGCATCCGGCGCGTCGGACGATGATATAATCGAAAAGATAGACATCGGCGGAGTTTCGCTGATACGTGCGGCGGCTAAGAACTACAGCGACGTAGTGATAATAGCTTCGCAGCGTCAGTATGAGCCGTTGCGCCAACTGCTCGAAGACAAGGGCGCTCGGACGACCATCGAAGAGCGGCGCTGGTTTGCTAAGGAAGCATTCGCAATTACTTCGGGCTATGACAGCGCTATCTTCAACTATTTCGACAACGGCGAAGGCACTGCAATCCGTGTAGCCGCCGACACCGTCAACCTTATGCGCTACGGCGAGAACCCTCATCAGAAAGGAGTATTCTACGGCGACCTGACCAAACTTTTCAACAAGCTCAACGGCAAAGAGATTTCCTACAACAACTTGCTCGACATCGATTCTGCATTAACCCTTATTGACGAGTTCGACGAGCTAACATTTGCTATCATCAAACATAACAACGCTTGCGGTATAGCTTCGCGCGATACTGTCCTCGACGCCTGGCTCGACGCTTTGGCAGGCGACCCTGTCTCGGCTTTCGGCGGCGTGCTGGTAACGAACGGCGTCATAGATAAGGAAGTAGCCGAAGAAATCAACAAGTTGTTCTTCGAGATAATCATCGCTCCGGACTACACCATCGAAGCGCTGACCGTTTTAAGTCAGAAAAAGAACCGCATCATTCTGGCTCGTAGCAAAGAACAGGCCGCGCAGACGCAACAGTTCCGCTCATTGCTCAACGGAGTGCTGGCGCAAGAGCGGGATACAAGCATACAGACCGCCGACGACCTCGAACCGATGACGTTAAGCAGGCCAAGCGAGGATGAAGTAACCGATTTGCTGTTTGCCAACAAGTTGGTGAAGCACAGCAAGTCGAATGCTATCACTTTGGTGAAGAACAGGCAGCTGTGCGCCGGCGGCGTCGGGCAGACTTCGCGGGTTGATGCGCTGAGACAGGCTATCGACAAAGCCGGTTCATTCGACTTCGACCTTAACGGCGCTGTTATGGCTTCCGACGCTTTCTTTCCCTTTGCCGACTGCGTTGAAATAGCGTGCAAGGCCGGTATTACGGCTGTTATTCAGCCCGGCGGCTCTATCAACGACAAGTTGTCGGTAGAGTATTGCGACGAGAACGGAATAAGCATGGTCAAAACAGGTATCAGACACTTCAAACATTAAAGCTACACTTCAAACCAAAACATTAAAGCTACATTTCAAACATTCGACACTTCAAACTTAAATATTATCACACTATGCAGTTATTCACATTTACCAAAGACATCGCTATAGACCTCGGCACTGCCAACACTATTATCATCTGCGACGACAAGATCGTGGTTGATGCGCCTTCGGTTGTAGCCTTGGATACTCGTACCGAGAAGGTGCTTGCCGTAGGCGACGAGGCTCGCAAGATGCACGAGAGAACTAATCCTAACATACGTACTATCCGTCCGCTGGGCGACGGCGTTATAGCCGATTTTCATGCGGCGGAGGAGATGATACGGGGCATGATCAAGATGATTACTTTCAAGAACCGCTGGTTTGCACCGCCGTTGCGCATAGTTATATGTGTGCCGTCGGGGGCTACGGAGGTAGAACGTCGTGCCGTACGCGACTCGTCGGAGAGGGCAGGCGGTCGAGAGGTCTATCTGATAGACGAGCCGATGGCGGCGGCGGTGGGCATCGGCGTTGACGTCGAGGCGCCCGAAGGACACATGGTTGTAGATATCGGCGGAGGCACGACGGAGGTAGCGGTTATCTCGCTTGGCGGCATAGTAACCAAGACGTCGATACGCACGGCGGGGGACGTTTTCACTCAAGACATTATGGAGTACATGCGACGTCAGCACAACGTGAAGGTCGGCGAGGGGACGGCTGAAAAGATCAAGATTAACGTAGGTTCAGTAGTAACGTCGCTTGATAATCCCCCTAACGACTACATTGTAAGCGGCCCGAATCAGATGACGTCCTTGCCGATGGTAGTGCCTGTTTCCTACCAGGAGATTGCTCATTGCCTTGAAAAATCCATCCATAACGTTGAGGGCGCGATAATGAGTACACTCGAAAACACTCCTCCCGAACTCTACACCGACGTTGTGCGCAACGGTATCTACCTTACCGGCGGCGGCGCCTTGATGCGCGGCTTGGACAAACGGCTTACGGACAAGATCGGCATCAAGTTTCACGTAGCCGAAGACCCGCTGCGAGCCGTAGCACGAGGTACAGGCGTCGCCTTAAAGAACCTGACCAAGTTTAATTTCCTTTACAAGAACTGATCAACGATGCCGTCAATGTCATTTTCCCGTACAAGAACTAATCCAACGCCGCCGTCAACTTTATTTCCTTTTACAAGAATTAATCCAACGCCGCCGCTATGATATGAATAAGTTATTGGCTTTTATTGTTGCCCAAAGGCATTGGCTTGTATTTGTCGTATGTGAGATGTTGTCTTTGCTGTTGTTGTATCACAACAATGTTTATCAGAGGAACATGATTCTCAGTTCGGCTCAGTTTGTTGTCGGCAACATTACTTACGCCTCCGGCTCGCTTTATTCATACTTTGATTTAAGGAAATCCAACCGCATTTTGCTTGAGCGGGCAGGCTCGATGGAGGCAGAAATCCTGTATCTGCGCCAGCAATTAAGCGACGCAAGATTGCAATTAACTACTTACGACAACGTCTTCCTGAAAGATTCCCTGATTGCTGCCGACAGCGTCAACCTTAACTACACCTTCATGAGCGCCTCCGTCGTCAACAACAGCACTTCACACTTAAACAACTACATCACCATCAATCGCGGCTCGGCCGACGGCGTGCGTTCCGACATGGGCGTCATCTCTCCGCAGGGAGTTGTAGGCATTGTAATGACTGCCAACAGCCGCTTTTCGGTAGTCATACCGCTACTGAACGTCAAACTTAAAGTCAGCTGCAAAGTAAAGAACACTAATTACTTCGGCGCTCTCTCCTGGAAGGGGGGCGACGCCGCATTCGCCTACCTCGAAGACATGCCCTCGCATTCGGTCTTTGAGATTGGCGACACCATCGTTACCAGCGGTTATTCAACCGTCTTTCCTCCCGGCCTGCTTGTCGGCGTGGTCGATTCGTACGACAAGCAACATGACGACAACTTCTACTCCCTCAAAATCAAGTTAGCTACCGACTTCAACGCCCTTGACGCGCTCTGCGTCATCGACAATCACAATCAACAATCTCAGCATGAGATAGAGCAGGAGGCTCGCAGATATGATTAAAACCTGGACGCAGATACTTCTGAGCGCAGTAGCATTCATCCTGTTGCAGGTTTTAGTGGTGAACTACATTCATCTCTTCGGGCTGGTCTCGCCTTTCATCTATATCTACATCATCCTGAAGCTGCCGCTGGATCTGTCGCCTTCGCGCGTTATCTTTGCATCCTTCCTGGTGGGGCTGGCGGTGGATATGTTCTCAAACACTTTCGGGATGCACGCCGCGGCATGTTCGTTGATGGGGCTTGCACGCTTGCCGGTTGCGAAGCTCAGCATTGACATGCGCGAGATGCCCGACAGACCGATACCATCTTACAAGATGCTTGGCGTCGTAGTTTTCCTGCGATACGCGGCGCCTTTGGTAGCCATACATCACGCGGCGCTGTTTGCGGTGGACGCCTTTAACCTCTTCCAACCTGTGATGCTGCTACAGCGTTTTACCTTTAGTTTCATAGCTTCTTTCTTGCTGCTGACGGCTATTGAAGCGTTCAATCTGAATCAAGTTAAAAACAGTGAGCGATGAAGGATCAACACAGCAGATATAATCACACGAATCGACGCCTGATCATTACAGGAGCTATTGTAGCCTTGCTGCTCTTTTATGCGGCGAGGCTTTTTACGTTGCAGATTTTGAGCGACGACTACAAGCGTTCTGCCGACAGCAATGCCTTTCAAAAGCGCACCCTTTACCCTTCCAGAGGCGAGATTTACGACTGCCGCAACCGCCTGCTTGTAGTAAACCAGCCTTCCTACGACGTCATGGTTATCATGCGCGAAGTGAAGAAGCTCGATACGCTTGATTTTTGCGCCACCGTCGGTATAGACCGTGATTTCTTCGTCGCACGCATGGCCGCCATCAGAGCCACTGCAGGTTACTCGCCCTACGTTCAGCAGGTCTTTATGAACCAGCTGTCTGCCGACGAGTACGGCGCTCTTCAGGAGAAGCTCTTCAAGTTTGCCGGCTTCAGCATCCGCACCCGCTCCCTTCGAGAGTACCGTTACCGCAATGCCGCCAACATACTTGGAAACATCGGTGAAGTTGACAAGAAAGATATTGAAGCCGACGACTATTACGTGCCGCGCGACTATGCCGGGCGTTCCGGCGTCGAGCGTTCCTACGAGAAGATACTCAGGGGCGAAAAGGGCGAGGAGATACTGTTACGCGATTCCAGAGGTCGGATTAAGGGCAAGTACGAAGACGGGCGCCATGATGTAGAGCCTGTTTCGGGCAAGAGCATTACCCTTTCGATTGACGTCGATCTGCAGACTTACGGCGAGGCTTTGATGGGTGATAAATCGGGCGCCATAGTGATGATTGAGCCTTCGACGGGCAAGATATTGTGTCTTGTTTCGTCGCCCACCTACGACCCCAGCCTGTTAAACGGTCGCCAGCGCATCGACAACTATCCGACGCTACTGCGCGACTCCCGCCGTCCGCTCCTCGACCGTTCCATCATGGGTTCATACTCCCCCGGCTCGACTTTTAAGCCTGCGCAGGCCTTAGTATTGCTCGAAGAAGGCGTCATCAACCGTGAAAAGACCTACACTTGCGTCGGCGGCTACACTTTCCTCGGTGGACATCCGAGTTGCCACGCGCATTTCTCGCCGATATCCCTTGTACCCGCGTTGGCGACGTCCTGCAACGCGTATTTTTGCTGGGGACTGCACGAGATGCTCGACAACCGTTCGCGTTACGATTCCATACAGTCGGCGTTTGAGTCCTGGAAGAAGCACATCGTTTCAATGGGCTACGGGTATCCTTTGGGCGTTGATCTTCCGGGAGAAATACGCGGTTTTATCCCCAATAAAGATTTCTACAACAAATCATACCGCAGTAAATGGAATTCAAGCAGCATCATCTCGATTGCCATCGGTCAGGGCGAAATCAACGCTACTCCCCTGCAAATATGCAACCTTGCCGCAACCATTGCCAATCGCGGATTCTTCATTACCCCCCACGTAGTAAGCGAAGTTGAAGGCGGCGTCATCGAAGAGCAGTACCGTACCCGCAGATATACCGACGTCGCGGTCTCTCACTACGACATGATAGTCGAAGGAATGCGCGCCGCGGTTACAGGGGGCACATGTCGCCAGCTCGCCCTTTACGACGTCGAGGTTTGCGGCAAGACGGGAACGGTTCAAAATCCGCACGGCCGCGATCACTCTGCGGCGATAGCCTTTGCTCCGATGAATAGCCCTCGTGTAGCCATCGTTGTATATATCGAAAATGGTGGTTTCGGCGCTCAAGTTGCTATACCAATGGTTCGTCTTATGCTCGAGAAGTATTTTTACGGCAACGTCCCGCCCTACGAACAGTGGCTCGAACAAAGGATGAAGACATGGAGCACTGCTCCTAACTCCTTTAATTATATCAAGAAGGCAGAAACAGTTGCCGATGGGGAATGAAATGTTTCATCTTAATATATAATGATTAAAGATTATGACTTCAATATTTTATCATAATAAGGAAGGAGCGACGCATGAAGAATGACAGCTTAGCTCAATGGAGGACGGTCGACTGGCTGACTGTTTCTTTGTATTGTTTGATGGTTGCAGCGGGCTGGATAAGCATTTGCGGCGCGAGTTACGACTTTGAAAACCCGACGTTCTTCTCGCCATCAGCTCGACCCGGCATGCAATTGATATGGATAGGAATTTCATCCATGCTTATCTTCGTGATAATGATGATGGATAAACATTTCTTCGAGACCTTCGCCTACATAATCTACTGGTTTTTGATAGCGCTGCTGATACTGACTGTCTTTGTAGCGCCTGACATCAAGGGATCGCATTCATGGTTGGTGATAACCTCGTCCATACGGCTGCAGCCGGCTGAGTTCGCCAAGTTTGCCACCGTGCTCGCGCTGGCAAAAAGGATGAACAACTACAACTTCAACCTGCTTACGGCACGAAACTTTCTGTCATCCCTGATAATAATCATGCTGCCGGCGGTGTGCATAATAATGCAGAACGAAACAGGCTCGGCGCTGGTTTTTATCGCTCTGGCTATAGTCCTTTATCGCGAGGGGATGTCGGGATACGTTCTGCTGACCGGCATTTGCGCCGTGCTGTTTTTTATCATCGAACTGAAGTACGAAGCTACCATCTGGCAAGCGACGCCGGCGGGTGAACTGATAGTTACTTCAATCATCCTGCTGATGATCATCTTTATGTTGCGCTTTATCTTCAAAGCCCGCGTCATCGCGACGTATTTCACCTATATCATCATCGCCGCCGCCATCATCGGCTACGTTTCGACATACTTTATAACCTTTAATCTTGTCCTGCTGACGCTTTCAATGATAGCAGGATTCGTCCTTTACCTGCTCTTTTACTCTTTGAAGAAGTACGTCGTCCACTACGCCCTTATCGCCGTCTTTGCCGTCATGTCGGTCGGCTTCCTTTACTCCATCGACTACGTTTTCGACAACGTACTCGAACCCCACCAGCGTGAGCGCATCATGGTATCGCTCGGAATGATCGACGATCCGGCCGGCAAGGGCTACAACGTCAACCAATCCAAGATAGCCATCGGCTCCGGCGGCTTCGTGGGCAAAGGTTTCCTGAACGGCACGCAGACCAAGCTGAAGTACGTGCCCGAACAGGACACTGATTTTATCTTCTGCACCGTAGGAGAGGAGTTTGGATTCCTCGGCGCAATCTTTGTCATCGCTTTATACTGCACATTCCTGCTTCGCCTCATGCACTTGGCCGAGCGCCAGGACACAGTCTTCGGTCGCGTTTACGGCTACGGCATTATGTCGATAATCTTCTTCCATGTCCTTGTCAACATCGGCATGGTCTGCGGCATAATGCCCGTCATCGGCATCCCCCTGCCCTTTTTTAGCTATGGAGGCTCGTCTCTCTTAGGTTTCACCATCATGTTGTTTATCTTCCTGCGAATTGATTCCGGCCGCAAGGAGAGGTAAACGAATAGTGAATAGTGAATAGTGAATAACGGCTAACATTGCTTCTGTAATCGCCTGTAGTATTACATGTCCGTCATTGCGAGTCAAGCATACGCATCTTACAGTCAAGCACACGCATCTTACAGTCAAGCACACGCATCTTACAGTCAAGCAAACGCATCTTACAGTCAAGCAAACGCATCTTACATCCAAGCAAACGCATCTTACATCCAAGCAAACGCATCTTACAATCGCCGGAAGGCGCCTCGTCATTGATAGTCCCTATAAAAAATTCAAACAAGGGGAAATGACGTTGTTTGAAGATATTGTCCTTCGGATTGATGATGTACACGCCGCTCGTTTCGATATAGCGTCCCTGTCCCGTTAGGGACAAGATGTTGGT
>JAITNE010000168.1 GCA_031290635.1 Tannerella sp.
GAAACGGGCGGAAGATCCGGCTACGCGTACCAGCGGCTCGGTGCTGTCGAAAAACGAGTCGAGAAACATCTTCGAGAAGGCCTTGCGACCTTTCCTGAAGGCCTGGGTCGCCTACAACACCAAGGTTACGGACGAAGACCGTATTAATATGGGTCTGACGGTGCACAAAAGTCATCACTCGCTTGTGCCTGTGCCCGCAACGCCTCCGTCGGCAATAATATTCCTGCCGGCTGCCGGGATAGTGCAAATCCATTTCCGCGACCAGGATTCCGACTCCAAAGCGAAGCCTCCCGGAGTGCACGGCTGCGAAATAGCCTGGGCGGCGCTCGACAGTGAACCGGAAGACTGGACGGATTTGAACCACAGTTCGTTTAACACCCGCACTCCAATCAACCTCGTTTTCAGCGGCCGCCAGCGCGGCAAGACTCTCTACTTCGCCCTCCGCTGGGAAAATACTCGCGGCCTGAAAGGGCCCTGGAGTATTATCCAGAACGCGATTATTCCGTAGCAACTTCCGTGCCCGGCATGAACGTAAGGCTTCGCTTATGATTTGTCCCGGAGTTTGTGCGTGTGTGTTGTGATTTGTCCAAAAAAAAAGAAGCAACCCGGGTTGCTTCTTTTTTGCCGGATATACGGCGTCCTGAACTCTGTGGGGTGAAGAATGGGATTTGAACCCACGACCCTCGGAACCACAATCCGATGCTCTAACCAACTGAGCTATCCTCACCATGAAAGGAATTATTTATTTATTTATGCCTGTTAAGCGGTGCAAAGGTAGCGCTTTTTTTTTAATCTGCAAAATTTTCCGCTGCTTTTTTTATATCTCCCGTCTTGCGGCGAGGAGGGTGTTGCGCATTAAGGTGATGATTGTCATGGGTCCGACGCCGCCGGGGACGGGTGTGATGTATGAGCAGCGGGGCGCTACTTCGTCGAAAGCCACGTCGCCGGTCAGTTTGAAGCCACTCCTTGTCGCAGCGCTCGGCACGCGTGTAGTGCCTACGTCGATGACTACGACGCCTTCCTTCACCATATCGCCCTTGAGGAACTCGGGCGATCCTAAGGCGACAATGATAATATCGGCTTGCAGACACATCTCGCGCAGGTTTGCAGAGCGACTGTGGCAGACTGTTACCGTGCAGTCGCCCGGATATGCTTTCTGCATCATCAGCAGGGCGACGGGCTTTCCGACGATATTGCTTCGTCCGAGTACTACGCAATGTTTGCCTTTAGTTTCTATCTTGTAACGACTTAACAACTCGATTATCCCCGCCGGAGTAGCCGAACGGAAACATGGCATCCCGAGCGCGAGCCGGCCTGCATTGACGGGATGAAATCCATCTACATCCTTGCGGTAATCAATCGCCGCAATGATTTTTTGTTCGGAAACATGCCCTGGGAGGGGCAACTGTACAATAAATCCGTCGATATCGGCGTCGGCATTGAGTCGCTCGACGCAGCGCAGCAGCTCGTCCTCCGTAACATCGTCTTCATAGCGGATAAGCGTTGACTTGAAACCGATTTCCTCGCAGGTGCGCACCTTGTTGGCTACATAAGTCTCGCTGCCGCCGTCATGTCCTACAAGTACCGCCGCCAGATGCGGAGTCTTGCCGCCTGTACGCTTTATTTCTTCTACCTCGGCGGCTATCTCTTTCTTTATCTGCGCCGCAACAGCTTTGCCGTCAATAATCTGCATGTCTTACTTCTTTTTCATCTTTGGTTGCCCGCCTGTAGCAGTGGCGTTTTTCATCGTTTTGCGCATCAGTTCGAACTGACTGACAAAACGGTTAATATCCTGAATAGTCGAACCGCAACCCTTAGCTATACGCAGTCGGCGCGAACCGTTAAGTATGGACGGATTATTGCGTTCCAGCGGCGTCATCGACTGAATAAACACTTCAACCTTGTCGAATGCCTTGTCATCTACCTCAATATTCTTCAACAGCTTGCTGACGCCGGGTATCATCGAAGCCAGATCTTTGACGTTGCCCATCTTTTTAACCATCTTTATCTGTCCGAGAAAATCATTGAAGTCAAACTTGTTTTGAGCGATTTTACGGTTTATGCGCTTGGCCTCTTCCTCGCTAAACTGCTCTTGAGCGCGTTCAACGAACGAGACAATATCGCCCATGCCGAGGATGCGGTCTGACATGCGCTCGGGATGAAATACGTCGAGCGCGTCCATCTTTTCGCCTGTACCGATAAACTTGATGGGCTTGTCAACTACCGAACGTATCGAAAGCGCCGCGCCGCCGCGAGTATCGCCGTCGAGTTTGGTCAGCACGACGCCGTCGAAATTCAAACGGTCGTTAAACTCCCTGGCTGTATTGATAGCGTCCTGACCGGTCATCGCATCCACCACAAACAGGATTTCGTCCGGATTGACCGCGTCCTTGATAGCTTTGATTTCCTTCATCATCTGCTCATCGACGGCAAGGCGGCCGGCAGTATCGATGATGACGAGGTCGCGGCCTGTCTTCTTAGCCTCCGTTATGGCATGGCGGGCTATCTCGACGGGATTCTTGTTGTCGTCCTCGCTATAAACGGGGATGCCGATCTGCTCTCCCAGAATGCGCAACTGCGCGATAGCGGCTGGACGATACACATCACAGGCCGCAAGTAGCGGATTTTTGCTGCGCTTGATCTTGAGCATGCCGGCTAACTTGCCCGAAAAGGTAGTCTTGCCCGAGCCTTGCAGACCGGACATCAAAATCACGGCCGGCGAGCCTTTCAACCGGATATCAACCGTAGCGCCGCCCATCAGTTCGGTCAGTTCGTCGTGTACAATCTTAACCAACAGCTGGCTGGGTTTAAGCGAAGTAAGCACGTTTTGCCCAATCGCTTTTTCCTTGACGGTATCCGTAAACTTTTTCGCCACCTTATAGTTGACGTCGGCGTCGAGCAGAGCGCGGCGCACATCTTTGAGCGTTTCGGAGATATTGATTTCCGTAATCTTACCTTCGCCCCTCAGTATCTTGAACGAGCGTTCAAGCTTCTCACTTAAATTTTCAAACATAATTTTCAACGTAATTTGACTGCAAAAGTAGATGAAATTTTTGATATGACCAAACGCATAAGAATAAAAAACTTTTTATCATCCGCTTGTATATCGAAAAAATATTTTGTACTTTTGCGGTCGATTAATGAAGTATTTATCTCTCAGGCATAAAAATCTGCGGATAAATACCTTATTGAAAA
>JAITNE010000229.1 GCA_031290635.1 Tannerella sp.
CTTTATCGCTGTATCCAACATCCCACATTGATTCGATATGAAATCTAAGAGTTCTTCTCTGTCGGATATTGATTCGTTAGAATAATGAACGGTAAAACTCATATCAATCTGTGGTATAAATTGCATTCAACCGCTCTTTCAATTCGCCGAAATACTTTTCCGTAGTATAGTCATTGTTAAATCTCGTTTTATCAACCGAAGATTCCCTTCCCGAAAGGCTTAAGAAAACCCTTTCAATCGTCTCGAATTTATTGTCATCTGTTTCGTTCAACACAGACTGAACAAATCTTGCTTTTCTCTCTAATACTGTCATAATATCGTGTTTAAATAAACTTTAACGGCGCAAAGATAGTCATATTTTTCGGAAATCACAGTATATTCGGTAGATGTGTGATATTGTTATCTTCCCAGAGGTCTTCGAGACGGTAGAAAGCACGCATTTCGGGGAGAAAGATGTGGACGAGGACGTTGCCGTAGTCCATGCCTACCCATTGGGCGTTCTGTTGTCCTTCGACGGTGATGGGTTTCTCGCGGAGCGCGTTGTTAACCGTTTCCCAGACCGAGTCGGCAAGCGCCGAGACCTGATTGGGGTTGTTACCCTGGCAGACAACCATGTATCGACATATAGCGCCATGCAATTCGCGCAAGTCAACCGTAACGATGTCAT
The DNA here is from genome assembly GCA_031290635.1 of Tannerella sp. Lineage (GTDB taxonomy): Bacteria > Bacteroidota > Bacteroidia > Bacteroidales > Tannerellaceae > Tannerella. Next base: position 668 of record JAITNE010000229.1, read on the forward strand.
GACCTTTTTTTTCCTGCAATCCCTTGATGATTGCATCGACCAATAATGTTTCCTGATTCATTAAAAAAATATTTCTCTCAATTTTTTTGTCTAAAAATTTTGTTGTTTCAAAAATTGTCCGTACTTTTGCGCCGTCAAAACGACCAACATTGTTCTATGGTGTAATGGTAACACGTCAGATTCTGGTCCTGAAATTCAAGGTTCGAGCCCTTGTAGAACAACTTCTCTTCTATAGGATATAAAATTGTAAAGACTGAGACGTCCGGCTTGCCGAACATCTCAGTCTTCTCAACATTAAACTAATTCCATCTTGATGACGTCTTCCTTAGCGGCAGCGGCAGCTTTGGCTTTGCTGGAGCGGGAGGCTGAAGCCTTATCAAACTCTTCCTTCAAGTCAACTATCAGGCGGTCGTACTCGCGCTGACCTGTGCCGGCGGGAATAAGGTGTCCGCAGATAACGTTTTCTTTCAAGCCTTCGAGATTGTCGGCTTTGCCGTTGATAGCAGCCTCATTGAGCACTTTAGTTGTTTCCTGGAACGAAGCGGCCGACATCCAGCTGGAAGTCTGCAATGCAGCGCGTGTGATACCCTGTAGTATCTGGTTGGAAGTAGCAGGGATAGCGTCGCGCGTCTCGACGAGGCGCAGGTCGCGTCGTTTGAGCTGGCTGTTCTCGTCGCGCAGTTTGCGTGCGGTAACGATTAGTCCGACGTTGAAAATCTGCGAATCGCCAACTTCAGTAACAACTTTTTTGCCCCAAATATGGTCATTGGCTTCCATAACTTCCAATTTGTCAACTGTTTGTTGTTCGAGGAAGAGAGTATCGCCCGGATCAACCACTTCGACTTTGCGCATCATCTGACGCACGATGACCTCAAAGTGTTTATCATTGATTTTAACGCCTTGCAGACGGTAAACATCCTGCACTTCGTTGACGATATATTCCTGAACAGCCGTCGGGCCTTTGATAGCGAGAATGTCGGCAGGTGTGGTAGCGCCGTCTGATAGCGGCATACCGGCGCGAACATAGTCGTTTTCCTGCACGAGCAATTGCTTCGAGAGCGGTACCATATATTTCTTTTCTTCGCCAAGTTTGGAGGTAACGACGATTTCGCGATTACCGCGTTTAATCTTGCCGAATGTTACCTCTCCATCTATTTCGGACACAATAGCGGGATTCGACGGGTTGCGTGCCTCAAACAGTTCGGTAACGCGCGGCAGACCGCCGGTTATATCACCTGTCTTGCCTACAGCACGCGGTATTTTGACGAGCACTTCGCCGGTCTTGACCATATCGCCGTCGGTTTTCGTAAGGTGAGCGCCGAGTGGCAGCGAATAGTTTTTCAGCTGCGTACCATCAGGATCAACGATATATGCTGAAGGAGCCTTTGTCTTGTCTTTAGATTCGATGATAATCATTTCCTTCAAACCGGTTGTCTCGTCGCTTTCGACCTTATAAGTAATATTTTCTTCCATGCTTTCGAAAGCAATCTTACCGTCGGCTTCTGATACAATAACGGCATTGAAGGGGTCCCATTCCATTATCCTGTCGCCTTTCTTGACTACATCACCGCTATTATAGAACAGTTTAGCTCCATAAGGAATATTGATATTATAGAGGACGATTTTTGTATTAGGCTCAACCAAACGCATTTCGGCAAGGCGACTGACTACTATGTTGCATTTGTCTTCGACCGCAAAAACGGTGCGTAGCTCGTCGATTTCGAGGCGTGCATCGTATTTGGAAACGAGGCTGTTTTCGGTTGCAATATTTGAAGCGATACCACCGACGTGAAAGGTACGAAGCGTTAGCTGTGTGCCCGGCTCGCCGATCGACTGCGCTGCAATAACGCCTACGACTTCGCCTTTCTGTACCATCTGTCCGGTAGCCAGATTACGACCGTAGCATTTGGCGCAGACGCCTTTCTTGGATTCGCAGGTCAGCACGGAGCGTATCTCGACGCTCTCGATAGGTGAAGTTTGTATTTCCTGCGACTCTCTCTCGCGTATTTCATCGCCGGCCTTGACAATAACCTTGCCCGTGATGGGATGTATAATATCGTGCACCGAGACGCGACCGAGTATCCGTTCACTCAGTTCGGCTATCACTTCTTCGTTGTTTTTAAGCTCCGAGCAGGTCAGTCCGCGCAACGTACCGCAATCATCTTCGTTGATGATAACATCGTGGGACACATCTACCAGACGGCGTGTCAGGTATCCTGCGTCGGCTGTCTTCAAAGCCGTGTCCGCCAGACCTTTTCGCGCACCGTGAGTAGAGATGAAGTACTCAAGCACGGATAAGCCTTCCTTGAAGTTCGACAAAATAGGATTTTCGATGATTTGACCACCTTCGCTGCCGCTCTTTTGCGGTTTGGCCATCAATCCGCGCATACCTGACAACTGTCGGATCTGCTCTTTCGATCCACGCGCTCCTGAATCCATCATCATATAGATAGAATTAAAGCCGTCGTTGTCGGAGCTTAGATTGTCGATAAGAATCTTCGAGAGTCGTCCGTTGATATGCGTCCACGTGTCGATTATCTGGTTGTAGCGCTCGTTGTTAGTGATAAAGCCCATACTGTAGTTCGATACAATCTGCTCTACTTCTTCGTAGCCTTCCTTGACGAGATCTTCTTTTTCTTTGGGGATAACGACGTCGGCGAGGTTGAACGACAGACCACCCTTGAAAGCCATGTAGTAGCCAAGGTTTTTTATATCGTCGAGGAATTGGCAGGTACGTGCTACGCCGCACACTTTTATTATATTACTGATAATATCGCGCAACGCCTTTTTGCCAAGCACTTCATTTACAAAGCCTACTTCGCTGGGAATGCACTCGTTAACCATCAGACGGCCAACCGAAGTCTCGATAAGATGTTGGATAGGTTTGCCTTTGTCGTTGACATCGTCAACTATCACTTGTATAAGTGCGTGGATATTGAGTTTGCCTTCGTTATAAGCGATTGTAGCTTCTTCGTGACCATAGAATATCAATCCTTCGCCCTTCATTCCGGGGCGAGTTTTTGTTATGTAATAGAGACCGAGCACCATATCCTGCGATGGCACCGTAATAGGCGCTCCATTAGCGGGATTGAGGATATTGTGAGATGAAAGCATCAACATCTGAGCTTCGAGGATAGCCGCGTTGCCGAGCGGGAGATGGACAGCCATCTGATCACCGTCAAAATCAGCATTGAACGCCGTACATGCAAGCGGGTGCAGCTGAATCGCCTTGCCTTCTATCATTTTAGGCTGAAAGGCTTGAATACCGAGTCGGTGCAAGGTAGGGGCGCGGTTAAGCAGTACCGGGTGTCCCTTCATCACATATTCGAGGATGTCCCATACAACAGGTTTCTTGCTGTCAACTATCTTTTTTGCTGATTTAACTGTCTTGATTATACCTCTTTCCATCAGTTTACGTATGACGAAAGGCTTGTATAATTCGGCTGCCATATCTTTCGGAATACCGCATTCGCCCATCTTTAGTTCAGGGCCTACGACGATAACCGAACGGGCGGAATAGTCCACACGTTTACCGAGCAAGTTCTGACGGAAGCGTCCCTGCTTGCCTTTCAGACTGTCGGACAGTGATTTCAGCGGAC
>JAITNE010000232.1 GCA_031290635.1 Tannerella sp.
GCGCGTGATTCTATAATATAGAAGAGGAGAATAGTCTCTCTAGTAATAAAGGGAAGTCGGCCAATTAGGGAAGTTTGGTCGCTAAGGTTTTCAGCAGGTTTCAGCTCAAGGTTGAACTCAGATTTGAAAACAGGTTTTAGACATGTATTTAATTTTACCATGATATACGTACGTTTTTTATGGCCACAAAGGTACACATTATTTTTATATAAAAAAGTTTTAGCCAAAAAAATTTACATGTCGGCTTAACTTTTTTTTGAATCCGAAGAAGAGCTTAACTCTTCACTTGTTTGAATCTGCAGAGAAATTCATCCGCTTCGGCTCTTGTGAGGCAGAGCGGAGGCAGCAGACGGATAGTGTGAGCGCCGGCTACTCCGGTGAATACTTTCTGCTCGAATAACAAGCGCAGGCGCGTGTCCTTTATCGGTTCGTCGAAATCTACTCCTATCATCAAACCGCGTCCGCGTACTTCTTTCAATCCCTTGAACGGCGTCGAACGTAAGGCGTTTATCAGATAGTCGCCTGCCACGCGGGAGTTCTCGACCAGGTTTTCGCGCTCCATAATATCCAGCACGGTTATAGCTGCGGTGCATGCCAGATGGTTGCCGCCGAATGTCGTGCCTAACATGCCGTAAACGGGCGTAAACATCGGACTTATCAACATGCCGCTCATCGGAAAACCGTTGGCTATGCCTTTGGCGACGGTGATAATATCCGGTCGGATACCGGCGTACTGATGAGCAAAAAACTTGCCGCTACGACCGTAACCCGATTGTATCTCGTCCAGAATCAACACCGCTTCGTATTGAGTGCACAGCGTCCGCAGGTCTTGCAGGAAGCGGTCGTCAGGCATCTGTATGCCACCTACTCCCTGTATGCCCTCGATGATAACGGAGGACACGTCGCCCTTGCGCAACTCGGCTTCGACGGCCTCGGCATCGTTCAACAGAACGTATGTAACGGGCATCGACTCGTTTACGGGAGCGATAATCTTGGGGTTATCGGTTACGCGGACAGCCGCCGAAGTGCGTCCGTGAAAGGAGTGGCGGAAGGATACTATGCGGCGTTTGCCGTTATGAAAAGAGGCTAATTTAAGAGCGTTTTCGTTGGCTTCGGCGCCGGTGTTGACGAGGAAGAGCGAATAGTCGTCGTAGCCGCTTGCCGGACCGAGCTTGTCGGCAAAGGTCTGTTGCAGACTGTTGATGACCGAGTTGGAATAGAAGCCGAGTCTTTGGATTTGTCCGCTCAGGGCGCGGACGTAGTCGGGATGGCTGTGTCCTATCGAGATGACGGCATGACCGCCATAGAAGTCTAAATATTCAACGCCTTGAGTGTCCCAGACGCGGCAGCCCAGACCTTTGGCTATTTCTATATCAAAAAGAGGATAAACATCGAAAAGTTTCATAAGTATATAAGTATATAATTTTAAAATGCTGTTGATTTGAGATGCAGTCCGACGGTTTCTTCGAGGTTGAACATAAGGTTCATGTTGTGGACGGCCTGTCCGCTTGAGCCCTTGAGGAGGTTGTCGATAACGGAAACCACAAGTATCTTGCCTTCGATTTGTTCTATGTGAAGGAGGCACTTGTTAGTATTGATGACCTGCTTCAGGTCGGGGTTTTCGTCCGTAACGAAGGTGAACGAATGGTCGGCGTAATACTCGTCATAGAGCCGTCGAATCTCTGAAAGCTCGATTTTGCAGTTGAAATAAGCCGTAGTGAAGATGCCACGCGCAAAATCGCCGCGCACAGGGATAAAATCTATATCCGCGCTAAAGCTCTTCTGCAGTTGCACGAGGCTCTGGCGTATCTCCGGCAAATGTTGATGCGCAAACGGTTTGTAGATAGATATGTTATCGTTGCGCCAGCTGAAATGCGATGTGGGCGAAGGCTTGACGCCCGCGCCGGTAGAGCCTGTGATGGCGTTGACGTGAATAGTACTGTTGAGCATAAGATGCTTGGCCAGCGGCAAGAGCGCAAGCTGAATACCTGTGGCAAAGCATCCCGGATTAGCTACATAACGCGCGTTACAGATAGCTCGACGGTTGATTTCGGGCAATCCGTAAACAAACTCGTGCGATGGCGAAGCGATACGATAATCCTGAGTGAAGTCGATTATTCTGAGTGATTCGGGCACAGGATGCGCGTCGAGAAACTTGCGGGTATCGCCGTGCGCGGTACAGAAAAACAGCAGGTCTATGCCCTTCAAAGGCTGATTGCCGGTAAACAGCATGTCGGTCTCGCCGACAAGCCCGGAGTGCACCGCCGACAGTCGATTGCCTGCATTGCTGGTAGAATTGACGAAGACCAACTCTACTTCGGGGTGATTGAGCAGCAAACGAATCAGTTCGCCCGCCGTATAACCTGCTCCTCCAATGATTCCTGCCTTTATCATAGCTCGTCTTTATGGTTTGAATAATAAACGCGCAGGGGTGTAGATGTGAGTTTGATAAAGCCTTTGGCTTCATCGGCAGTCCATCCTTTCTGGGTCTCGCCGTATTCGCCGAGCTTGCTCTTCACCAGGTCGTCAGCCGACTCTACGCCGACGGTCGAGAACGATAGCGGACGCAGTGCGAGGATGACCGTACCGTTGACGTTGCGCTGGCTCTCGGTCAACATAGCTTCAATATCCCGCATCACCGGTTCGAGGTACTGACTCTCGTGCAGAAACATTCCGTACCAGTTAGCAACCTGATCTTTCCAGTATTGTTGCCACTTGCTGAGGGTATATTTTTCGAGGAAGCGATGAGCGCCGATAATCAGCATCGGAGCAGCGGCCTCGAAGCCTACGCGACCCTTGATGCCGATGATAGTGTCGCCGACGTGCATGTCGCGACCTAT
>JAITNE010000074.1 GCA_031290635.1 Tannerella sp.
ATTAAATCCCGTCGGTTGAACGAAGCGATGGTTGCTCTGGCGATGGAAGGCGACCTGCATCGGTTTATCGGTTACGTGTCGGAAAACGCTTTCAGTAAGTTGTCGGACTACGACCTGCAACGTTTTGACGAGAAATACATACAGATTCTGCTGCTGGCCTACCTTTTTATGAGTGAATTATATATTCCGATGAGCGAATATGAAACCGTTCCCGGTCGTGCGGATATTTTCCTGCAACGGCACCCGCTACTGCCGCAGGTGCGCTATGAGTGGCTGCTGGAACTGAAATACTGCAAAGTCTCAGATTCTTCGGAAGCGGAAATCATCGCCAAACGGGAAGAAGGCTTAACGCAGATGAATAAATACGTTAATTCGCACCGGATGGAAGGCCGCACCGACCTGAAAGCGGCGGTGATAGTATTTATCGGCAAAGACAAGTTTGAAATAACGATGGACTGAACAGTAGATAGTTCCGTTATTGCGTGTCGCACAGTCGTTATGACGACATGTTTTTGTCAAAACCTGTAAAACACTCCGCACGAAACAATGCCTTTGTATCCGAAACCGGCTTCGAGATAGCATCCTGCCGTTTTTCCGACTTTGACGCCTATCGGAGTTATCTGAAAATCAGCGGTACAGAGTGATTGTTCTTTTTTCTTCTCGTTCTGAGGCGTATATGCTTGTTGTAGATACAGCAAACCGACGCCGGCAAGTGCATAGACTTTTACATATTCCGTATTTACGTAATTAAAGGAAGACTCAATCGCTATGTTGGAATAGAATCGTTTCAATTCGCCATCATATTGATTTGAAATCATTCCTTTTGCTTTCTCCGTGCCGGCTGTAAGCGTTGCGCCTAAACCGATTTTTCTTGAAAGATAATACTTGTAACCGAGATGATAAACGGGCGAAGCGGTATGCTCTTCAAATTTCGCATCTCCTGTAATATTAATGCCGTTAACAATAGCGTCTCCTATGGCAAACACTATATTGCTTGTGCTAAAAATACCGGCGCCAATTGAAAATTCGTGCTTGCGTTCGTCTCCCTGCGCCTTTAAGCCTGTAAAGGACACTATAGCTATAAAGCTAATAATCAATACCATTTTTGTTTTCATAAGAATAAGAATAATAAGTAAGAATGATAAGAATAAGTTGTTTATAATGATAGTTGTAGTTTATCTCTAAATTCGTAGTTTTTCAGTCCCCAATCGGGAGCTAAAAGGAGCTTGCGGGGCGATTGCGATACGAAGCGGTCGATATAGATATCCGGTCGCAGACGGGCAAGAAACTCCTTCACGAGGTCGATATATTCATCCGCTGTGAAGAGCTTAAAACGTTCCGGATGCCTCAGATATTCGTCCCCAAGCGTCGTGTCGCGTATAACCTGTAGTTGGTGTAGTTTGAGAGAAGTCAGAGGCAGTTCCGACAGGCGGTCGGCATGGCTTAGCATCTGTTCCCGCGTTTCGCCCGGCAGACCGAGTATGACATGCGCCCCAATGGGAATAGCCCGCTCGGCTGTACGACGTACTGCATCTTTGGCGTCCTCGTAAGTATGGCAGCGATTGATACGTCGTAGCGTCTCGTCGGACGTGCTCTCAATGCCATACTCCACCATCACAAATGTTTGCCGGGCGAGCGACGCCAGATAATCCAGCACATCTTCCGGCACGCAGTCGGGGCGAGTCCCTATAATCAAACCTTCGACGCCGGCCACTGCCAGCGCCTCTTCATATTTCTTACTAAGTGTGGGCAAAGTCCCGTAAGTGTTAGTATAAGCCTGAAAATAAGCTAAATACTTCATTTCTGGATATTTGCGACCGAAGAAGCGGACGCCTTCATTCAGTTGTTGAGTGATGCTTGTCTCGGCGCGACAGTAGTCGGGGTTGAAAGTACGGTTATTGCAGTAAATGCAACCTCCGCGACCTTTCGTTCCGTCGCGATTAGGACAAGTAAATCCCGCATCAATAGATATTTTCTGCACTTTGTCATTCGGGAACCGTCCTCGCAGGTACTCCGCAAAATCTCTCAAAGCACCACAACCTTTTGTGTTCGCGTGCCCACGCGCACTATACTTATGCCTCGCGGGGCAATAAGTGTCTCGTTATCAGTAGTCAGCTCCTTATTAGCCACCTTAACTCCAACGATATTATATACTGTTGCTTGCTGTCCCTTAGCGTTGTTGATAGAAATGCTACCCTTACCGCCGATGACGGCAATATCGTGGGAGACCTCTTCTTCTTTTACTTGCGGAATCGTAACTACTTTATTAGCCGTAACCGTCGATACTGCTTTGAGTGTTATCTTGCAGGCATTAGTATTTCGCGGACCGACGTACAGAGTATCGTCATTGTAATCGTCTTTCTTTATCGACAGATAGCCACGATTGCCTTCGGGGCTGCCGTAGCCAGCTTCGGTAACGATATAGTAGAGTTTATCACCTTTGCCATCGGGAGTAAATTCACCCGTTTCCTGCAGGAAGAAACGATATTCGTTGATAGCGCTTTCGTTCTTGCCGGCGTAGCCTACGCTATCGCGCAAAGTTAGAGGTTCGCCGGTTTCAAGCAGAAGTCCGTTAGGTTCTATCTTTTTAGCCTTGACAAAGTTCAGGCGGTTATATTCGATATCGTCCACTACAATTACATCATCGTCATGCACCGGTAGCGAGGTCGAATCCATCACGTGCAGGAAATATCCGGTAATAGTGATAGGATTTGTTTCAGCTATCGAAGCATCCTTAACGATATAGAACGAGGGTTTGACGGGGTTGAAGCTTGTACCGCGCGCCGTATCCACCCACAGACTGAAATCGGCTGGAGTGAAACTGCCTGCGCGAAGCATCGATTCGCCCTCCTTGCGCAAGACGGCTCTGTCATAGGAATTTTTAGTCAACCAGCGCCAATCGTCGTTAGTCGTGTTTCGCAGATATGCTATTTCATACTTTCCGGAACCGTTAGGCAGCTCTGTCAGATATGTATTATCATCCGGTTCGAGCACAAGTTTAGGTCTCAATATTAATGTAAATGAGTGAGTAGCAGTAGTATCCGCAGGAGCGAAATACAACTGTTTGCTCAAAGTATCAATCAGCAACTTATTCCCGACGATAGTATCAACGAAGTAATACGTACCGCGAGCCGTATCTTCTTTGAGGAAGAAAGCGACGGCGTCATTATTATCCGACAGTACTGCTCCCGGCTGCCCGACAGATAACAAAGTATCGCCTTTAGAAAGATGAAGCGCCTCGTCTTCTACGACGCTAAACAGATATGCCTCTCTTTGCAGTTGTTTTATATAATTGGCAACAGCAACCGCACCTCGCGATGACTTCGTTGCCGGCGTCAGGATAAACCTTACCGAGTCAGTCTCCATCATCAGACTAAACGTCGAATCTTCAACATTATAGCCTAAATTGCGTCCTCCGAGCGTATCCGCCGAATAACGACTGAAAATTACAGCGTCAGTGGCTAACTGACTCGTTTGGAACGCTTTGAAACCCAGCTGAACGTCTTTCTTGAGATTGTCAATATCGCCATACTCAATAGCCGTGATAACAAAGGTATCTATCCCATTAGTAAAGTGATGGTTAAGCGGTTGGTGAGGATTCACGAATGTGTCAATAACTGCCGTCAGTATCCCTGTTCTTATCGTACTATCTAACCGATTAATCAACTCGTATTTGTTATTTGGACTGATAATAAACTGAAAATCAGGTATATGTGCATAGACCGTATCGCGACCATAAACGTCCTGACTCCAAACAGTATCGCCTTGCAGGTTTGCTCCCATATATTGTTGGTCATGCGTCCCCAAGCCCGAATACTGCACGCGAAAGACCTTCTTGCGATCGCCAATATCTGGCGGCTCAGGCACAAATCCCTGCTCTATAAACTTGAATGTCAGATATTTATGCTGTGTAGTATCGCTTACTAACATCAGTTCCCCCGAAGGTTTGAGCGACAGAAAGAAATCCGTTTTGCTCTGAGGGTCTCTGACAATGAACGTATTCTTACCCCCCTGATCTCTGAAACAAGGTATCAACCAGCGGTTTAGCGTTCCAGTCTGCTGCATATATGCTACGGTATCCACAAACTGATTGCTCGCTGTATCTCTTGGAACGTCGAAGGCTAATATGCTGTCGGTAAGAGCATTATAAATCTTATAATAGGTAGAATCGTGGACTACGGTATCGTTAACGAATTTCCAGAAGAAGGCTGTATCGCTGTCATTAATAGCGTTTGATGTTACTAATGAATCTATTCTATGCGGCGGCGATGGAAGCTGTATCGTATCAATGCCGAGTAGAATAGTATCGGTAGGGGCGATATTCAGTACATCAATCGTATCGATTAAAATCTTGTAAATTGAGTTCGGTTTAGGCGCATCTATGACACGTTCCAAAGTGAAATATATCACATTATAGATCGCAGAATTTTCTGCGGTAAGCATCACAACGTCGTCATCCGTAATGCGGAGATTGAACGTATGTACTGATACGGATTCATCCATATAGCTCGACCTGAACCCATTACGCTCGCCATAGTTGAACACAATAGCATCCCAGCGATTAAGCCTGCCGCTGTTTACCAACGTAGCTATCGTATCGGTTACGGTTGTAGGGGGCACAAATGCAAGCGTATCCGTACCCTGCACTATCACATAAGAGTTAGCGCTCCCGTCAACACTCGATATGACCCTCCAGATAGCAGACTCTTCCTTGACATTCTCTACCTTCAGATGATCATCATCCTTATGCAGATACCCGATAGACTCATATTGCGAATTAGAGTTCAATATTTCTATCTTGATATAGTAATCTATATTAGGATTTGCCTTGATTATGTCCGCAAGAGAACCTTGACCTCTCATTTGAAAGGCTGATAATGTGAGCATTAACCCTAATAACCACAGTGTAATTTTTCTTTCCATAAGCACACATCTTTATAAAAACTGTGGCAAAGGTATGGATTTTATTTATAACTTCACGATTTTTCGTGTTAAACTTTCACAAGAGCCTCTCGAAAAAGCAAAGTAATCCGTAATTTTCCATACCTTTGTGCCCTTAAAAGTCATTATTATGGACAGACAGATACGATTACATGATAGATTATTTGAGCTATATATCACTGAAGCAGAGATAGTTAAGGCTATCGAAAATGTTGCAGAGAAGATATATAATGACATGGACGGCAAGAACCCGCTGTTTGTAGGTATTCTTAACGGCGCCTTTATGTTCGTGGCCGAGTTGATGAGCAAGTTGCCGCCTGACGTCGAACTGACTTTTGCGGCATACTCCTCGTATCACGGCGTTAAGTCGGCAGGGATAGTTCAGGAACTGCTACCTATACGAAGCGATGTGCGCAATCGTCCGATAGTGCTGCTCGAAGACGTGATAGATACGGGCTTGACTATGCAGTACGTTACTAATCGTTTGCGTGAAGAGGGGGCTAATGACGTGCGAGTAGCGACGATGTTATTGAAACCCGGCTCACTCAAGTACGATTTCCGTCCCGACTATGTAGGAATAGAGATTGAGGATGATTTCATTGTCGGTTTCGGTCTCGACTACGACGGACTTGGACGAAATTCAAGAAATATCTATAAGGTAGTGAATAGTGAATAGTGAATAGTGAATAGCGAACAACAAGTAACTTATCTAACTTCATAACTTCTAATTTCTAACTTCTAACTTCTAACTTCTAATTTCTAATTTCTAATTTTTCTATGTTGAATATTGTGATTTTTGGCGCTCCCGGTTCAGGTAAAGGGACGCAAAGCGATTTGATTAAGAAGAAATACAACCTGGCTCATCTCTCGACGGGCGACATACTGCGCGCCGAGATTAAGAACGAAACCGAACTTGGGCGTATAGCTAAAAGTTATATCGACAAGGGGCAACTGCTGCCCGACGAGCTTATCTGCGACATCCTCGACCATACACTCGACGCCATGCAGGACGCCGAGGGTATTATCTTTGACGGTTTCCCGCGCACAATTCCGCAGGCCGAAGCCTTAGAGCGGATACTTGCCAAGCGGGGTCAAGCAGTGTCGATACTGCTTGACCTTCAGGTAGATGACGACGAACTCATCAAGCGTCTTCTGGAGAGAGGGCGTATATCCGGACGTTCGGACGATAACGAGAATACGATACAATCGCGACTGCAAGTGTATCACACGCAGACGGCGCCGCTGAAAACGCACTATCGTTCAAAAGGCAAACACGCGGTCATCAAAGGCGTCGGTGCGATAGAAGAAATATTTGAACGCATCAATGCTTCACTAAACGAATTAAAAACTAAAAACTAATTATTTCCGAATCAAATTTTGTAGATTAAGTTAAGATATACTGCTGTTCCGGAAAAGGCGGCAAAGGCTCATCGCATTTCCGCAGGGCGAAGTACATCCCTAAGGGAGGCCCTGACGGCGGCGACGGCGGTCGTGGCGGGCACGTCTTTCTGCGTGGCAACCGCAACCTCTGGACTCTGCTCCACCTCAAGTTTGAGCGGCATATCATCGCCACTCCCGGAGAGGGAGGCAGCGCTAAAGGAAGCACCGGCAAGAACGGCATAGACCGTTACGTCGAGGTGCCCTGCGGTACAGTCGTTTATGACGCCGACACCGGCGAGTACGTTTGCGACATAACCGAAGACGGACAGGAAGTGAAATTGCTGAAAGGCGGCAAAGGCGGCTGGGGTAATATTCACTTCAAGACCTCTACTAATCAAGCGCCCCGTTATGCTCAGCCCGGCGAACCTCTGGAGGAACGCAACATCATACTACAGCTCAAGCTCTTAGCTGACGTCGGTTTGGTCGGCTTCCCTAATGCGGGGAAATCAACCTTGCTCTCGGTCATCACATCCGCAAAACCCAAGATAGCCAACTATCCATTTACGACGCTCGAACCCAATCTGGGCATGGTCAAGTACCGCGACAACCGCTCCTTTATCATGGCCGACATACCCGGCATCATCGAAGGAGCCAGCGAGGGCAAGGGTTTAGGCTTGCGTTTCCTGCGGCACATAGAACGTAACTCACTGTTACTCTATATGATACCTGCCGACAGCGAAGATATAAGTCGCGAGTATGAGATACTAAGCGGCGAGTTGGCGAAGTACAACCCCGACCTTATTGACAAGAGCAGGGTTGTAGCTATCACTAAGTCCGACCTTATAGATGAGGAGTTGAAAGCGGCGCACCAACTGCCGGCAGGAGTGCCTTGCGTCTATATTTCAGCCGTTGCACAGCAGGGTTTGGATGCTCTCAAAGACCTGCTTTGGGACACGCTCAACCGCGAGACATTTCAGGACAAAGAAAAAATTGTTCATAAAGCAATGGAAATAAGCTATTTAGAAGAAGAGGAAGAAGAAAATATTGAGGAAGAAGAAGAAAATATTGAGGAAAAGTTGTAGTAATTAAAATATATTAGCTACCTTTGCACCGGATTTAAAAATTAGATATTATGACAACGAAAACGATTGGAACGACAGCCGGAGTCGTATGGACTGCTCTAAGCACATCCGGCAAGATGACGGTCAAAGACCTGAAGAAAGCGACGAAAATCAAGACCGACAAGGACTTGTTTGCTGCTCTCGGATGGTTATCTAAGGAAGGCAAGCTCGTTTTTGACGAACAAGACGAGGAATTGCAGGTATGGTTAGCGTAAATAGTTAAGTAACAACTTAAAAGAAAGGCTGTCCGACAGTCTTTTTTTTGTAGTCGCACTGATTTGAAAGGATGACTGAGGAAGATACTCAATTATTGGCTGTTTTTGAGGACAGGATGCACGAGTTGATACGTCTGTGCGACGCGCGTCTGCTTCGCTTGAAAGAGTTGCAAGCCACTCTTGAAGCGAAGGAGGAAGTTATACGTCAGTCGAAGCAGGACTACGAAGACCTGCAGGCAAAATATAACACAATGCTGACGGCGCGGCTCATAACGGCGAACGTAGCGGAGGTAGCAGAGGCTCGCAAGCGAGTGAGCCGGTTGATAGAAGAAGTGGACAAATGTATGAAACTGATAAAAGAATAGCAGATGACGAAGATACCTGTGAATCTGGAGGTTATACCCGGTGGGAAGAAGTATCCCGCTAAGGTAAATACAACTGAGGAAGAGGCGCTTGTACGCGAGGCTACAGCCAAGTTACGCCAAAAGTTCATCGCTTACAGGCAGACGTACGAAGCGGCTGAATTGTCGGATATCGACCTGCTGGCGATGACGGCTATTGACATTTCGACGAGCCACTTAAAAATTGAAGAGAATAAAGACGCTGCTTCTTTCAGAACAAAGATACAACAGCTCAGCGATGAACTGAAAGTCTATCTGAAAGGGCAGTAAAACATATTATTAATTAAACAAACAAACAAATGGATATTATAGACATAATAGGTATTATTGCAGGCTTCGTAACCGGAGTATTGTTGATGTGGTTTCTTTTACGGTTTCTTTCGAAATCACAGAGAGTCAAAAAGTTGGCTGAAATAGAGAAAGAGGCCGAAGTGATTAAGAAAAATAAGATGCTGGAAGTCAAGGAGAAGTTCCTCGAAAAGAAAGCAGACTTAGAGAAAGAAGTATCGGTGCGTACAGCCAAGATACAGGCCATTGAGGTCAAGTTAAAGCAACGCGAGACGGCTTTCAATCAGAAGCAGGATGAGTTGCAGCGCAAGAACTCTGAGGTTGATGCTATCAAGGATAACCTTAACTCGCAGATACTTGTAATTGAGCGCAAGCAGCAAGAAATCGAAAGGATGCACCAGCGCGAAGTAGAGCAGTTAGAGGCTATCTCAGGGCTATCAGCCAATGAAGCCAAAAACCGACTTGTCGAATCGCTCAAGGACGAAGCGAAGAGTGAGGCCGCTTCATACATCAATGAGATTATGGACGAGGCGAAGATGACTGCCAATATGGAGGCCAAGAAAGTTATTATAACCTCGATTCAGAGAGTTGCAACCGAGACTGCCATTGAGAACTCAGTTACCGTCTTCCCCATCGAATCAGACGAGATGAAAGGTCGTATCATTGGCCGCGAGGGACGTAATATTCGCGCACTCGAAGCCGCTACCGGCATAGAGATAATAGTAGATGATACGCCGGAGGCTATCGTACTTTCGGGCTTCGACCCTGTACGCCGCGAGATTGCCCGCTTGGCGCTCCACCAGTTAGTGCAGGACGGACGTATCCATCCCGCCAGAATCGAAGAGGTAGTGAGCAAAGTGCGCAAACAGATAGAAGAAGAAATCATCGAGACAGGCAAACGTACCGCTATCGACCTCGGTATTCACGGCCTCCATCCCGACCTTATCCGGCTGATAGGCAAGATGAAATATCGCTCGTCTTATGGGCAAAACTTGTTGCAACATGCGCGTGAAACGGCTAATCTATGCGCAACTATGGCGTCCGAGCTGGGGCTTAACCCCAAGAAAGCCCGTCGCGCCGGTCTGCTGCATGATATAGGCAAAGTGCCTGACGACGAGCCGGAACTGCCGCACGCAGTGCTGGGTATGAAGCTATGCGAGCGCTACAAGGAGAAACCCGATATATGCAACGCAATAGGCGCTCACCATGACGAAATGGAGATGCAGACGATGATTGCGCCTATAGTGCAGGTTTGTGACGCCATTTCAGGAGCGCGTCCCGGCGCTCGCCGCGAGATAGTAGAGGCCTACATCAAACGCCTCAACGACCTCGAAGATTTAGCTATGACGTATCCGGGCGTTATCAATACTTATGCCATTCAAGCCGGTCGCGAGTTGCGCGTAATCGTCGGCGCAGACAAGTTGAACGACAAAGACGTCGAGAGTTTGTCGAACGAGATAGCCAAGAAAATACAAAACGAGATGACATATCCCGGACAGGTCAAGATAACCGTTATTCGTGAAACCCGCGCCATAAGCTACGCAAAATAACATAATAATATGAATGTTAAGAAGTTAGCAGGTGTGATACTGCTCATTATAGCAGGTTTTATCAAGATGTATGCCGATGAGGGCATGTGGATAATCAACGAACTGAATGCTCGAAATCTGGCGCTTATGAAAGAACTTGGGTTCACTCCCGATTATAAGTTCCTGTATGACAAGGAGAACGCCTCACTATCGAATGCTGTCGTTATCTTTGGAGGCGGCTGTACGGGCATTACCGTCTCGGATGAGGGACTGATTTTCACCAATCACCATTGCGGCTACAGTTCGCTGCAAAAGCTGAGCAGTGTGGAACATGACTATCTGAAGAATGGCTTCATATCGCAACAGAGCGCCGAAGAGCTACCGGTCGAGGATCTGTCGGTTCGCTACCTGAAAGAGACTGTTGACGTTACCGACAGCATCGTTCCGCAGATTTCGCATATAACAGATGAACACAAGCGTATAGCGGCAGCCGATTCAATTGGCGAGGAATTGGCGAAAGATTATGATAAGAACCGGTTCACGGAAGTGAGTGTTATACCTTTCTATGCGATGAACAAATTTTACCTCATTGTATATAATGTATATCGCGACGTGCGCTTAGTCTTTGCTCCGCCTTCCTCTATAGGTAAGTTCGGCGGCGATACGGACAATTGGATGTGGCCGCGCCATACGTGCGACTTCTCGGTCTTTCGCGTCTATGCCGACGCCGACAACCAACCGACAGAGTACAGCGCCGATAACCGTCCTTACAAGCCATCGTTCTACGCCGAAGTATCACTGAAAGGCTATCAGGACAAAGATTATGCTATGACGATAGGTTTTCCTGGCGGTACCGATCGCTATCTTTCGTCGTGGGGCGTCAATCAGCGTATCAAAAGCTCCAACGAGCCTCGAATAGAGGTGCGTGGCGTCAAGCAGGAAATATGGATGAAAGCTATGCAGGCCGACGATGCCGTACGTATCAAATATGCCTCTAAATATGCAGGTAGCTCAAACTATTGGAAGAACTCAATCGGCATGAATCGCGGGCTTGCTAACTTGCACGTCATCGACCGCAAGCTCGAAAAAGAAGCAGCCTTCGAAGAATATGCGCAAAATGCTGACAATCAGGCAACTTACGGCGAAATACTGAAGACCTTGCAAAAGAGCTACGAAACGACCGATGAGGCTCGCAAGTATATGACCTATTTGTCCGAAGCCTTCTCCGGTGGGACTGAAATCATACGTCTGGCACGGATGTTCACGTACTTCTATAAGAAAAATCTCTCGACCGTCGATATCGAAGAACTAATGGAAGAGAATATCCGTCCGTTCTTCAAGGATTATGATCCGTCCTTAGACCGGGAAACGCTTGCAGCAATGTTGCGGATAGTCAAGGAGAAAGTGCCGCAGCAGTATCTGCCCGATATTTATGCGTCTATCGACAAGAAATACAAAGGCGACTATGAGCGTTATGCCGCCGATCTGTTTGCGCAGACGGCGATACTGTCGGAAGCTAAGATAATAGAACTACTCAAAGATGAGAAGAAATTCAGGAAGTTCGAGAAGAAAGATCCGGCGGCGTTGCTGGCCTCGTCGGTGTTCGTGAACTTGGTGAAGATTGCAGGCTCAATCAACAATATGGGCTTTGAAGTACAGAAAAGCAAAAGGCTTTATATAGAGGCGCTTGGCAAGATGTATCCCGACAGCGTCTTCTATTCGGACGCCAACTCTACAATGCGACTAAGCTACGGCTCTATTGGCGGCTATCACCCTTATGATGCGGCTTGGTACAACTTTTATACCACCGATAAAGGCATACTTCAGAAAGAAGACTCAACGAGTTACGAGTTTTGGCTGCAGCCGGAGATACTCGACCTTGTGCATAGTCGCGATTTCGGCAACTATGCTAACGAAAAAGGCGAACTGCAACTCTGTTTCCTCTCAAATAACGACATCACAGGCGGCAACTCAGGCAGCCCGGTGTTCGACAAGAACGGCCACCTGATAGGTCTCGCCTTCGACGGCAATTGGGAAGCGATGAGCGGCGATATAGCCTTCGAGCCTGAACTACAGCGCACTATCAGCGTCGATATACGCTATGTTCTTTGGATGATAGAGAAATGGGGACGCTGTCAGCGTATCATCGATGAATTGAAAATCAGTAAGTTATAAGATGTTTTTTTCGCTTATAGTCCCTGTCTATAACCGTCCCGATGAAGCAGCCGAACTGCTCGAAAGCCTTGCCGTACAGACGTTTACCGACTTCGAACTCATACTTGTCGAAGACGGCTCTACACGCCCTTGCCACAAGGCGGTAGAGGATTATAAATCTCTGAATATAAATTATATAACAAAAGAAAATACCGGACGTAGCGACAGTCGCAACGTAGGCATGAAAGCGGCTCGCGGCGACTATTTCGTCTTCTTCGATTCCGACTGTATCATACCGCCCGACTATCTGGCTACAGTGCGCAGACTCTTGCAGGACGACTATGCCGACTGCTTTGGAGGTCCCGATCGCGAGCATTCGTCCTTCAATACGATGCAAAAAGCCGTCAACTATGCTATGACCTCGTTCTGGACTACCGGCGGCATCCGTGGCGGCAAGGTGAAGATGGAGACCTTCAAGCCTCGTACATTTAATATGGGCTTCTCGCGGACTGTGTATGAGCAGGTAGGGGGCTTCAAGGACATGTACGGCGAAGATATAGACCTTAGTATCCGCATCAATAACGCCGGCTTCGCTACCAAACTATATCGCGAAGCCTTCGTCTATCACAAGCGTCGAATCGACTTGAAGCGCTTTTTTAAGCAGGTGAATATCTTTGGACAGGCGCGTATCAACCTCTACAAACTCTATCCTTCGTCTCTCAAGTTGGTGCATACGCTGCCGGCGCTATTTGTGCTCGGCGCTCTGAGCATTCTGCTGCTGTCCGTCTGTTACCATTGGCTTCTGCTACTGCCTGTGGCGTATCTGTTGCTTATATTCTTTGATTCATTGATAAAAACAGGCAACTTGAAGATAGCCGCGCTCTCGGTCATCACCTCCTCAATACAGATAGTCGGTTACGGCGCAGGCTTTATCCGCTCATTTGTCCAAAAAGTCATTCTCCGACAAGGATTTGAAGACGTCGAAACGCTGACCAAAAACTACAAATAACGGATGAACTTGAAATATTTTTGTAAAAAAACTTGTTTTGTTTTGGTTATTAGAAAAAAAAATGTTTACTTTGCACCAATTTATAATGTCGTATCATTAAAATAATTAGTATGGATAGTACAAGCATACATCTTACCGGCTTCGGAATACGCCCATCAGTACAACGAATTGCAATAATGCGTTACTTGTTGAAGAACAAGACGCATCCGACAGCCGATGAAGTTTACGAGGTACTGCGGAGGCAGATACCCACATTGTCGAAGACGACCGTTTACAATACGCTAAAGCTGTTTGTTGAGAACGGCGCCGCCGTATTTGTCGGCATCGACGAGAAGAACGCCCGTTTCGACGGCGTTCTTGAGCCGCACTCACATTTCCGTTGCAGGGAATGTGGATGCATCATCGACGTCCCAATGAATGTCGAGAACTTCCTGCCCAAGGAATTTCGAGGAGAAATCGACGAGTACCACTTCTATCTCAAAGGTACCTGCGAGAACTGCAAGAAGAGAAGAGCATAGAGGAGCGGTCTATGAGAAGGGTTGAGTTTAACGTTACGGATAAAAACGAGCTGACAAAACTGCTTGGAGAGATGAGTTATGGAACGCTCTGTTTCAATGACGAACCTTTTCCATACATGACGCCTGTCAATTTCATATATTATGAAAACTCTATCTGTTTTCACGGCGCTATGTCTGGACGCAAATATGAGCTTTCTTTGAAAAACAAGCGAGGCTCTTTCAGCGTTGTTGAGGAGCGGGCGTTTCTCCCGTCATATTTTACTTCCGAGTTGGCGTGTTCCGCGACTCAGTTTTTTGCTTCGGCTTTTTTAGAAGGCGAGTTGTCGCTTGTCGAGGATAGCTTGAAAAAGGCTCGGATATTGGATATTTTGATGAAAAAATATCAACCGGAGGGGAAATATCTTGACATAGAGCAAAATCTTGAGAAATATCTACCTGTGCTTAGCAAAACCGCTGTTTTTGAGCTTCAGATAAGCTCTTGGAGTTTAAAGATAAAAGCGGGACAAAACGGCAAAAACTTTTGAATAGAACGAGTTCTCCGCACACCCCCTTGGAGGCTTGGGGGCTTTCGGATATTCGGAAAATTAACTTTTTTCCATACAAAATTATTTTGCATCTATAGCTGATTCAAAAATAATTAGTATCTTTGTGGCGCATTTTATGCACCAGAGAGTATTAACTTATTGTTTAACGTGTTAATTAACAGAGTATTAACTATTAAAATGGAAAATTTAAAGAACATTGTTCCCAATGATGATTTCAATTGGGAATCTTACGAGAAGGGCGAAAACCTCGGCAGCGGCAAGAGCATAGAGGAGTTGTCCAAAACTTACGACGAGACCTTGAACACCGTAAAGGACAAGGAAGTCGTGATGGGAACCGTAACCGCGATGAACAAGCGCGAAGTTGTTGTGAATATCGGATTTAAATCTGATGGCGTCGTGCCTACGTCCGAATTCAGGTACAATAACGACTTGAAATTAGGAGATCAAGTAGAGGTATTCATTGAAAATCAGGAAGATAAGAAAGGTCAACTTATCTTGTCGCACAAGAAAGCGCGTGCATCGCGTTCGTGGGATCGTGTCACTGAAGCTCTCAACAATGATGAAATAATCAAGGGATTCGTTAAATGTCGCACTAAAGGCGGCATGATAGTCGATGTGTTCAGTATCGAGGCTTTCCTGCCAGGTTCGCAGATCGACGTCAAGCCTATTCGCGACTATGATGTGTTTGTAGGCAAGACGATGGAGTTCAAGATTGTCAAAATCAATCAGGACTTCAAGAATGTTGTCGTATCGCATAAGGCGCTTATCGAGGCCGAGCTTGAGCAGCAGAAGAAAGAGATTATCTCGAAGCTTGAGAAAGGTCAAGTGCTTGAAGGCATCGTCAAAAACATCACTTCTTATGGAGTATTCGTTGACCTCGGCGGCGTTGATGGACTTATCCACATCACCGACCTTTCGTGGGGCCGCGTAGCTCATCCCGAAGAGGTTGTTGAGCTTGACCAGAAAGTCAATGTTGTAATCCTTGATTTCGATGACGAAAAGAAGCGTATCGCTTTAGGTCTCAAACAGTTGACCCCGCATCCGTGGGAGGCGCTGAGTTCCGACCTCAAGGTAGGCGACAAGGTCAAAGGCAAGGTAGTCGTTATGGCCGACTATGGCGCTTTCGTAGAGATAGCGGCGGGCGTCGAAGGACTGATACACGTCTCCGAGATGAGTTGGACGCAGCATCTGCGTAGCGCTCAGGACTTTATGAAAGTTGGCGACGACGTAGAAGCCGTTATCCTGACATTAGACCGCGACGAGCGTAAGATGTCGCTTGGTATCAAGCAACTCAAGGAAGACCCGTGGGAGAATATCGAGGACCGCTTCCCGGTAGGCTCATCGCATAAGGCGAGGGTCTGCAACTTCACTAACTTCGGCGTTTTTGTCGAGATAGAAGAAGGCGTGGACGGACTGATACATATCTCCGACCTTTCATGGACAAAGAAAATCAAACATCCGAGCGAATTTACGGCTATAGGCGCCGAAATAGATGTTCAGGTGCTTGACATCGACAAGGAAAACCGTCGTTTGAGTCTCGGACACAAGCAGTTGGAAGAAAATCCATGGAATGTCTTCGAGACCCTTTTCAACGTCGGTTCGATCCACGATGGTACTATCATCGACCTTATGGACAAAGGCGCAGTTGTTTCTCTGCCTTATGGCGTCGAAGGCTTCGCTACGCCGAAGCATCTCGTCAAGGAAGACGGCTCGTCGTGTAAATTAGATGAGAAACTGCCGTTCAAGGTTATTGAATTTAACAAGGATGCACGTCGCATCATTGTCTCTCACAGTCGTGTCTTTGAGGATGAGCAGAAAGGCGCAAGCCGCAAAGATGAGGCTAAAAGCAGCAGCAGCCCTAAAGTTCTTCAGAAGAAAGAAGCTATCGTTGCTCAGCAGGCCGTCGAAAAGACGACTCTCGGCGATATCGGAGAACTCGCTGCGTTAAAAGAAAAGATGAAAGTCGATACTGATTAACATCATTGATTTTAAAATAATTATTAATCAAAACGCCATGCTTGTGAAAGTGTGGCGTTTTTGCCGGTACGCCGTCCGTAGGTGAGCTTTTGACACGCCGTCACAAATTTCATTTGACAACACACTGAATTTCAAGCCGTTAAAAGTTTGTTTGCAAAAAGTTTGAAAAAAAAGTTGCAAAAAATTTGGTGGGTTAGAAAACTATTTATATCTTTGCAGCCTTAAACAAACAAAACAAAATTAGCATGGATGTCTTTAACTTCTTTCATGGCCTTGTTTTCCAACTTGATTTCAGCGCTGATTTCAAACCGTCGAAAGCCTTAGCGACCAACATAACGTTGGCAGACTTCCCTTTGTTACTAGAGAGAGAGAGAGAGAGAGAGAGAGAG
>JAITNE010000085.1 GCA_031290635.1 Tannerella sp.
TTCACAACGTCAATGGGACAGGAATTTCTTCTTTCAGGGCAGCTTCCGCAAGCAAATGTCATCGTCGTATGACATGTTGATTAATATGAAGTATGCCGATGATTGGATGCGTTACCTCAATCCCGACACGACTTTGATGTATATCGACAACGCTTTCCGTCAGCAGGAATTTTATGTTTCGATGGCTAATAAATATGCGCTGCGACATAATTGGGATATGAATATCTCCGCCGATTATCAATGGAACAGCTTGTCGGCGAACTTGCAGGACTTTGTTTACCCGCGCCGTAAAACCGGACTTGTGGCTGTAGCGACGGCGTTTGAATGGCTTGGGTTGAAGATGCAAGCAAGTATTTTGGGGACATTTGTTGGGGAAAATACATCATCATCCAAAGAAACAGCTCTGAAAACAGAATATACGCCGGCGGTTTTTGTGTCATACCGACCGTTTGAATCGCAGTATTTCAGTATCCGAACGTTCTGCAAACGCATTTTCCGTATGCCGACCTTCAATGATTTATATTATACCGACATCGGCAATATCAACTTGAAACCCGAATATACTACGCAATATAATATCGGTTTTCAGTACGATATACCTGTGGAGACGACGTGGCAAATCCGCGCCGACGCCTATTATAATAAGGTAAGGGATAAAATAATCGCTGTACCCAAAGGCAACGGACAATATCGCTGGATGATGATGAACCTCGGATATGTTGAGATCCGCGGCGTGGATGTGTCGGTGCAAATCTCATGGAAATTGCCGCACAATCTTCTTATTAATACAAGTCTGAATTATACTTGTCAGCAGGCGCAGGATTTCAGCTCCCCTGCCGACAACGACCCCGAAGCCGGTACTTACGGCAGTCAAATCGCCTATATCCCGTGGCATAACGGCTCGGTTATCGTGAATACGGTCTGGAAATCGTGGGATATGAACTACAGCTTTATCTATGTCGGCGAACGCTATCACAACTCGTCGAACATCCGCGAAAACCACGAGCAACCATGGTACACCCACGACCTGACGCTCGGAAAGAAATTCGCGAAATGCAAACTTTCGGCAGAGGTCAACAACCTGCTGAATCAATACTACGACGTAGTGCTGAATTATCCCATGCCGGGGCGCAATTATAAACTGATTTTAAAAATAGAGATATGAAACTGATACGGATTATTGGCTTATGCCTGTGTTTGACTTCCTGCCGGAGCGATGAAGAAATCTTTCCTCCCGAAACCGTTCCGGTAGATGTGCCCGAAGATACCTCCATTCAAGGTTTTTACCTGCTGAACGAAGGCAATATGGGTAGCAACAAGTCCACCCTCGATTACTACGACTACGCATCGGGCGAATACAGCCGCAACATCTTCGCCGCCGCCAACCCTGCCGTTCCCAAGGAATTGGGCGACGTAGGCAACGACATTCAGATCTACGGCAGCCGGCTCTATGCCGTAATCAACTGCTCCAACAAGGTGGAGGTGATGTCAGCTGCAGACGCCCGCCGCCTGGGACAGATAGATATTCCCAACTGCCGCTATATCCGTTTCCATGGCGGCTATGCCTACGTTACCTCCTACGCCGGACCCGTGCAGCTCAACCCCAACTACGAGCAGCGGGGTTATGTAGCCAAGGTCGATACCGCCACATTTCAGGTCATAGACCGCTGTCTGGTCGGATTTCAGCCGGACGAATTGGAGATTGTGGGTGATAAAATCTACGTCGCCAATTCGGGCGGATACATGTTCCCGAACTACGAAAACACGGTGTCGGTGATTGACGTCCCTTCGTTTACCGAAACCAAACGGATTGAAGTAGCCCGCAACCTGCACCGTCTTCAAGCCGACCGCCACGGCAATCTCTGGGTTACTTCGAGGGGCGACTATTACGGTCAACCCTCCCGCCTGTATTACATAGATTTGAAAACCGAAACCTTGACCGATTCGCTGGACATTGCCGTTTCAAACTTCCATCCGGACGGCGATTCGCTTTACCTCTACAGCGTGGCATGGAGTTACGTTTCAATGTCGAGCGAAGTAACCTACGGCATCGTGGACGTCGTCCGCAAAGAAGTCGTAACCCGCAATTTCATCACCGACGGCACGGACGCAAACATCCTCATCCCTTACGGAATCACAGTCAATCCCATCACCAAAGATATCTACGTAACAGATGCAAAGAATTATGTATCGCCCGGCACGCTGTACTGCTTCGATAGGGACGGCAGGCAAAAGTGGAATGTGCGAACAGGAGATATTCCGGCGCACTTTGTGTTTCTTGAAGAATAAGTTATATGAAGAAGTATTTAGAAAATCAGAGAGCCGGGGATAATGCGTTGGATATAGACAAAACCATTGTCAATGACGTAAATAATGGCCAATCTTTCATGGTTGATCCGACGGGCATTCGGACCATAATGAGATTGGATATAACGGCTTTGGCTAATAGCTATAGAACCGGCATAAACATGGAGGTCTTGAAGGGCTTTATTCAGTCTTGTTATGTACCGAAATGTAGTCTGAGGTTGCTTATACACATAAAAAATATAATTGGAGATGTCGTACATATCCATTGCCGCCTCATCAGAAAGAATAACCTTATATCGTTTCATAGCCTGCGTAACTGTTTTTGGCGATTAAGAAATCAATCTTCTGACGCCGTCATTAAGTCATATTCGGCTGACATTTCCATTAACCGTCCCATATTCGGTTTATATTCCGAACGAGGTCTCGGCTTGAATCCGGGGTACGGTTCATACTTGAACTCCGACTGCAACATCTCATCAGTCAATTCGTCCGGATTCAACATGCCGGCTTCCTCCATTAACCGGACTTTCCGAAAGTCAGTTCCGTATGCCTCCGACAGGCTTTGTTCTAATTTATCTCTGAACTCTTCCAACGAACTTCCCTGGGGTATGCCGTTCTCGTCATACTTGATTTTAGGATGTCGCACTTGCGGTTTTTCCGCACTCTCACGAAGAACACTTGTCTCTATTGTTGCCATAATTATCAATTTTTATAGCGCAAAGTTAATGTTTAATTTTCAAATAACAAATAGCGCAAATGATTCAAACAGTTGTAAAGCGAGACGCACGAATAGTCGGTTTCAATGAAGAAAAAATCATGGCAGCTATACGCAAAGCCATGTTACACACCGAAATGGGCGAAGATACATCGGTCTAAAGTGATATTTACAAAGTGCACTTATCGGTCTAAAGTGATATTTACAAAGTGCACTTATCGCTTCGTTTTTTATGGAGAACAGGCAAGCGTCGCCTTGATATATTTAAGCTGCGATTTTGCTATACCAAAATAAAACCGTACCTTTGCGGCGAATTTTGGTGGTATTTCTTTCGTTCGGAAGGAATACTGAAAAGGGAATCAGGTGAGAATCCTGAACAGACCCGCTGCTGTATGCTCCACCAAAAGTCTTTGAACAATACTCAATACCACTGTCCGAAACAAAGGATGGGAAGGGCGTTTCAAAGATGGAGTAAGTCAGAAGACCTGCCAAGATATATGGTTTTAAAGCTTTCGAGGAATAGAGCTTGAGACAGACAAGGCAGGCGGTTGAGGCTCTGAGCGGCTTATTCCCTGCATGTTTATCCCGATTACATCTACCTGAGAAAGCTATTTGATGTTACACTTTTAAACAGCTTTTTTATGTTGTCAGTAAGAACTTTTTACGCAGGCACGTTGCTTGCATTTTCAATCTGCTCGGTAGCGCAGTCGCCGTATATCCACAAGGTTTACGACTTTATGCCGGCGCCGGGGCAGTTCACCAACGACATGCCGGCGTATGTGCCTGGCGATACCCGTGCGGACATGATTCGCAAGGCCGAAGACGCTATCGCTAACGACAATCAGGGTATGATTTCGCTTGGCGGATATGGCGGGTACGTCGTGTTTGGTTTTGACCATGAGGTCGAGAACAAGCCCGGCAAGTATGATTTCAAGATATTGGGCAACGCCTTCTATGCCGGCGACAATCCTAACGGCGAGGCTTCGCCGGAGGGTGGCAGTTGCGAGCCGGGCATAGTCATGGTGTCGCGCGACGCTAACGGTAACGGTCTGCCGGACGACGCCTGGTACGAGTTGGCGGGCAGCGAGTACAACCGTCCGCAGACCGTCAAGCGCTATCAGATCACTTATCACAAGCCGGCTGCCGACAAGCCGCTCGTGCCTCATCCGACCGACCGCAATATTAACGACGTCGAGTGTGTACGCTGGACTACCAACGGTTACGGCGCAGGTTACCTTTTCCGTAACGTTTATCACCATCAGCCATATTATCCGCAGTGGATTACGGACGAAAGCATCACCTTTGAAGGTACTAAATTAGCCGACAACTACGTGGACGAGAGCGGCGGAGGCAGCTATTTCGTCCTCTACGCTTATCAGTGGGGATACGCCGACAATCACCCTAACCTCGACAACCGTTCGGGATTCAACATCGAATGGGCTGTGGACGCCAACGGCTCGCGTGTAAACCTCTCCGGCGTCCACTTCGTGAAAGTCTATACCGGCGTCAACCAGAATTGCGGCTGGATTGGCGAGACCTCCACCGAGATTCTCGGCGCTGAAGACCTCCACCTCACCGGTCGCGACGCCGCCGTGCCCGTCTTCGTCCAAAGCATCAGCCTTAATCGCGCTGAAGTAGAGATGCAGCCCGGCGAGAGCATCACGTTAACAGCCGCCATCA
>JAITNE010000118.1 GCA_031290635.1 Tannerella sp.
GCAACTCCTTTCGGCATGACGCAAGTAAGCCCTAATACCATAACCGGCGGCGATAACGGGCCGGGCTACAGCTATGAACATACTAGTATTGAGGGTTTTGCGTTCACTCAAATGAGCGGGATAGGATGGTACGGCGACCTCGGTAACCTGCTCGTCATGCCGACTACAGGAAAACTGCATACTTCAGCAGGCGAAAGAGACAATCCAGCAACAGGTTATCGATCATTTTACGCCAAAGAGAGTGAACAGGCTCGAGCAGGATATTATTCAGTACAACTGACTGATTATAATATACTTGCCGAAGCAACCGCGTCGCCGCACGGAGGCGTCCTGCGATTCACATTTCCCGAAAATCGACAGTCGAAGATTCAGATAGACCTCGCGCGGAGAGTAGGTGGAACTTCTGTTTATCAATATATTAAGGTCGTTGACAAAAATACTGTTCAGGGCTGGATGCGATGCACTGCAGACGGCGGCGGATGGGGCAACGGCAGCGGTAAACCTGACTATACGGTTTATTTTTATGCCCGTTTCAGTCGGCCATTGGAAAACTATGGTTTCTGGCGTGCCGATATACCCGAAGATTGGCGTCGCAAGCTACAGGATGTAACCGCAAAACCTTATCAGCAACGCGTTTCGGAAGCCGAAATCATTCGCGATGTTGATGAATTGGAAGGTAAGCATTTAGGATTCTTTGCGGAATATCCGACAGCAGAAAAAGAGGTAATCACTTTCAGCGCCGGCATCTCATTTGTTGATTTAGAGGGAGCAGAGAAGAATTTCAACGCCGAACTTAAAGGAACTTCGTTCGACGAAATCTATCAAACAACACGCAAACTATGGGACAAGGAACTTGCGAAAATCACCGTAGAAGGCGGAACTGAAGCGGAGAAGACAATTTTCTATACCGCAATGTATCATACGATGATAGATCCTCGATTGTTCTCCGACGTTGACGGTCGCTACCCCGGCGGCGATCGACAGATACATAAATCCGACAAGTACAATCGCCGTACTATTTTTAGCGGGTGGGACGTGTTTCGCAGTCAGTTTCCATTACAGACGATTATCAACCCGACGCTTGTAAACGACGAAATCAACTCATTTATAGACCTCGCGAAAGAAAGCGGCAAGGCTTACTACGAGCGCTGGGAGTTCCTGAATGCTTACAGCGGCTGCATGATAGGCAATCCTGCAATCTCGGTAATTACCGACGCCTACATCAAAGGGATTCGCGACTTTGATCTCGAAGAAGCATACAAATATGCGCTCAATACCTCGAAACAATCAGGCAACGGCGAGCTTGGATACTCGCAGGGTAGCATCTCGAACACTCTCGAATACGCTTATTCAGACTGGTGTATGTCGATATTAGCCAAGACATTAGATAAAACGGAAGATGAGAAGTATTTTGCTTCGAGAAGCAAGTCATATAAGTTGATTTTCGACAGTGAATCGGGCTGGTTTCGTCCGAAAACGGCTGACGGCGAGTGGCAGCCTTTACCCGAAGGTACAACTGCCTCCAACTATCGCCTGCGTCATGATTATGGTTGCGTTGAATCAAATCCTTATCAGCAAGGATGGTTTGTGCCGCACGATATTGATGGAATGGTTGAGCTGATGGGCGGTCGCGAACGTGCGCTTGCCGACCTGACCGCCTTCTTCGACAATGTCCCCGACGACTTGCTTTGGAATAATTACTACAATCACGCCAACGAGCCGGTACATCATATTCCGTTTATGTTCAATCGTTTAGGCGCTCCTCATCTTACTCAAAAATGGACGCGCAAAATCTGTGCAGTTGCATATAAAAATGAGGTCGCCGGACTTGTAGGCAATGAAGATTGCGGACAAATGTCGGCATGGTATATCCTCGCTGCAAGCGGTATCCACCCTGTTTGTCCGGGAGAGACGCGCTTCGAGTTGACATCGCCTGTCTTTAACCGCATCACGTTCAATCTCGACAACGGCAAGACCTTCACTATTTCGGCAGCAAATAATTCGCCCGAGAATATTTATATTCAGTCGGCCAAGCTTAATGGGAAGACTTATAATGAGTTTTATCTTGATTATAAAGATATTATCAACGGAGGGACATTAGATTTAGAAATGAGTGATAAGCCATAAATCATTAACTTTACGACCAAAATGGGACACCTGCCTGATTTAATAAAAGACCTGGCGCTGATACTGATTTCAGCAGGTATCATCACAATTATATTCAAATGGCTTCGACAGCCGGTTGTGTTAGGTTATATTGTCGCCGGATTCGTAGCCGGGCCGCATCTCAACAAACTGCTCAATATTGCGTGGTTACCGACTGTGTCGGATATAATTAATATCTCCACCTGGGCAGATATCGGCGTGATATTCCTGCTCTTCGCACTCGGTCTGGAGTTCAGCTTCAAGAAACTGCTGAAAGTAGGCGGTCAAGCCTCAATAGCTACGCTTATCAACATGGCGTCGATGATCGGGACAGGATATTTGGTCGGCAAACTTCTGGGCTGGGGCGATATGGACAGTATCTTTCTCGGCGGAATGTTGTCGATGTCATCTACTACAATCATTATCAAGGCTTTTAATGATATGAATCTACAGAAGACGAAGTTTGCCAACATCGTTTTCGGTATGCTGATAGTCGAAGATTTGGCGGCCATTCTGATGATGGTTTTGCTAACAACATTCGCCGTCAGCAAACATTTTGAGGGAGGCGAACTTGTAACCGGCGTCGTAAAACTGACATTCTTTATTTTTATGTGGTTTGTTGTTGGTATATATCTGATTCCCACTATATTAAAGTGGTTGAAGAAATACCTCAACGACGAGACTTTGCTGATTATCTCTGTAGGGCTGTGTTTCGGAATGGTGATGTTCGCAAGCTCGGTAGGATTTTCATCGGCTCTGGGCGCTTTTATTATGGGTTCTATTCTTGCCGAAACAATTGAATCAAAGCATATTGAGCATATCATAGAGCCGTTGAAAAATTTCTTCGGCGCGGTGTTTTTTGTTTCCGTAGGGATGATGATGGAGCCGCTGCTGATATGGGAATACGCAGGTATAATCATTCTGCTGACGATAGTTGTACTTATTGGTCGAGTGATATTTACCATACTTGGAGTGATAGCTTCAGGCCAGAGATTGAAAATAGCCATACAATCAGGCTTTAGTCTGGCTCAGATAGGAGAATTTTCGTTTATCATAGCCACTCTCGGAATGAGTCTCGGAGTGATAAGCAAAATACTCTATCCTATAATCGTCGCCGTCTCGGTTATTACTACTTTTACGACGCCTTATTTTATCAAGATGTCGCCCGCCGTTTCAGAAGTGATAGAGCGACTTATCCCGCCGAAGTGGTCAAAGTTAATAACAGGTTATTCAGCCTCTGATATCCTTATTGTCAACAAAAAAAACGATTGGAATCAGTTACTGAAGAACGTCGTACTACAGGTCGGCATCTATTTAACTATCTCTGTAGCAGTTATACTGATTTGTAAAGCCTACATCATTCCTTTCCTCACCCATAATGTTGCGGGCGTATGGGGCAAGCTGCTCGGAGCAGTAATCACCTTGCTCTCAATGTCTCCGTTTATACGGGCGATGATAATGAAAAAATTAACTTCGGAAGCGTTTAAGAAGTTATGGAACGACAGTCACTTCAATCGCGCCGGACTTGTATTGATGATATTATTTCGCGTCATACTCGGAGTAATCCTTATATCGATGGTACTTATTCCCTTGTTTTCAATCAACAAGATTGTGTTAATAATCATCTCCTTTATATTGACCGTCGGCATGGTATTTTCGCGAAGATTGATGCTACAGTCGAAAAAAATCGAATCGCGCTTCCTCGAAAACCTCAGCCGCAAGCAGCGGTTTGATGAGCATAACGCCGCCATACTCTCGTCTGTAGCCGATAATATGTTAGCCAAAAATATTCATGTAGAGGAGTTTGATATATCGCCATCGTCGCAGGTCATAGGCAAGACGCTGAAAGAGTTGCAATTCAAGCAAAAGACAGGCGTTTCGGTCATCACTATTCTGCGCGGCAAGCGCAAAATCAATATTCCCGGCCCGGATGAACACATCTACCCGTGCGATAAGATAGTTGTATCGGGCAGCGATGAAGAACTAAAGCGACTTGTCGGTTTTATAGGCAACTTAACGGCGCCTGATTTGCATGAAGAAGTTCCGCAATATCACATCAATCTCTCACAGTTTGAGATAGAACATAATTCACCCTTTGCCGGGAAAAAGATACGAGACATACGGCTACGCGAACTCACCGAGACAATGATAATAGGCATTGAGCGGGACGGCAAAGCGATAGTGAATTTCAACGCCAACTTCGAGTTTAAGGAAGACGACGTTCTACTCCTTGCCGGCGAGCAGGAAAAGTTGGACATGTTCAGCGAAAATATCCGAGATATATAGAGAATTACAGCAGGTCGGCGGCAAGTTCGGCAAGTTGGCTACGCTCACCCTTGACAAGATTGATATGGGCGAAGATGGGTTGCCCCTTCATCTTGTCAACCATATATGCAAGTCCGTTGCTTTGCATATCGAGGTAAGGCGAATCAATCTGCTGTATATCACCGGTAAATATCATTTTAGTACCTTCGCCGGTGCGGGTGATAATAGTCTTTATCTCGTGGGGCGTAAGATTTTGCGCCTCATCTACGATACATAAAGTCTCAGCGAGGCTTCGACCGCGAATATATGCCAGCGCTTCGATGACAAGTTGATTATTTTTCTGCATCTCGTCGATATTGCGTGCTTCGAGGCTGTTAGCGCCAAACTGAGCCTTTATAACATTGATGTTATCGAAAAGCGGCTGCATGTAGGGGCTAATCTTATCTTTCTCATTACCCGGCAGGAAGCCTAAATCTTTGTTCGCCAGCGCCACTATCGGGCGGGCGAGAAGTATTTGTTTATACTGTTTAGCTTGTTTTAGCGCCGATGCGAGGGCTATCAAGGTCTTGCCGGTACCGGCTTTTCCGGTAATGCCAATAAGTTTGATATTGGGGTCGTTAAGAACCTCAAAAGCAAATTTCTGTTCTGTGTTACGCGCCTGAATACCGTAGTTAGACGTTCCTTTATCGACCTTGCGTACGCTCTCGGTAAAAGGATTGTAGCGCACAAGCACACTATTGCGTTCGCTTTCAATAATAAAGCAAACGTTGGGATAAAGCTCGATTTGCGGACAGGCGGCGCGAAACTCATTAATCGGTATGCCGTCGGTCTTGGCGTAAATACTGTCTATCAAGGCGCTTTCTATGCCGACATAAGTCTCTTGCGAGCGCTCGAAGACATTGACGTTTCGCACCTTGTCGGTGTTATAATCCTCGACAAGCACGCCCAGCGAGCGACCTT
Source organism: Tannerella sp. (assembly GCA_031290635.1). Taxonomy (GTDB): domain Bacteria; phylum Bacteroidota; class Bacteroidia; order Bacteroidales; family Tannerellaceae; genus Tannerella. Next base: position 5,371 of record JAITNE010000118.1, read on the forward strand.
TCATTCGCATATTTACGTCTTTAGTAACGAGCACGGTCTTAATATCAGGATGCTGCTCGGCAATGGTTACGGCGCACGAAAGAATGCGATGGTCGGGAATACGTTCGGGAAAAGAAGTAGCCACTCGTGCGTGATACACGTCTCCGGTAACGACATAGAGCGTCCCCTTGCCGTCGCCCAGCGAGGCGCCTTTGAGCGCGAAGTCGTTGGACGTCAGGGCATCCAACTCACGCACGAACTCACGAGCGTTGTAGTTAATCTGCTCACTGCCTTTTTTAAACTTGTCAAGCTCCTCAAGAACGACTACCGGCAGATAAATATCGTTCTCCTGAAAATAGGATAAACACTTGAAGTCATGCAAGATGACATTCGTATCAAGTACAAAATTTTTCTTTGTTCCCATAGATTTTAGTCATTAAATTCGGCGTAAAGGTACTGCATTTTTTTCAAATAAAAGCAAAGAGGAGAGAAAAAATTTTTCGACATTTTTTTCATGCTTATAAATAGCTTATTATCAACTATGTATTACACTTTAACTTTTTTTATTGTTTTTTATTGCTGTAATCGAAAAAAAAGCAGTAATTTTACGAACTTTTAAGAGCATCTATTTCACGGGGAAGTGTTAATTTTATACTACTTAGATTGATGAGTTACGAAGAGACAATAGAATATCTTTACCGGTTAACGCCGGCATTTCACCGGATTGGAGCGGACGCATACAAGCCCGGTCTTGAGCGGAGTATGAGATTTGACGAGTTATGCGACTCCCCTCACAAGCGGTACAAAAGTATCCACATAGCAGGGACAAACGGCAAAGGGTCGGTTGCCCACCTGTTGGCGGCTGTGTTGCAGTCATGCGGATATAAGGTGGGGTTATATACCTCGCCTCACTTGCTGGATTTCAGGGAGCGAATCCGCGTGAACGGACACCTGATTACAAGTCAATACATTGTTGATTTCGTCAATAAGTTCGCAGGATTTATCGAACATAGCCAGCCTTCATTTTTTGAAGTTACGACCGCTTTGGCTCTCGACTACTTCAGACACAAGAAAGTTACGTATGCAATCATAGAGACGGGGCTTGGCGGACGGTTGGACAGCACGAACATCATCACGCCTATAATGAGCATCATCACCAGCATCAGCCTTGAACACACGGATTTGCTTGGCGACACCATCAGCAAGATAGCCAACGAAAAAGCCGGCATCATCAAGCGTGGCGTGCCGGCCATTATAGGCGAAATGTCAGACTACAACCTCACGGAACAGCTTCGTGCTAAAGCGTTTGAGGTTTCGGCTCCGATAATATTTTCGACGTCCAAAGACAATCTGCTTGACGCGGAGATAAATCGGGACGGTTCGTGGCTCTTCGAGACGGCCGATTTCGGGAATTTAAGATGCGACCTGCGCGGAGTGTCGCAGAAATACAATGTACAGACCGTTCTGACGGCGATTCAGGTATTACTCAATTCAGGCTTGCAGCTACGTCTCGCCTCCGTCAGGAAGGCTTTCACAAACGTAGCTCAATTAACAGGCTTAATGGGTCGATGGCAGGAAATCAACTCAAAGCCCAGGATAGTATGCGACATTGCGCACAACCCCGGCGCTTGGAATGTAAACATGCGCCAACTGTTTTTTGAGGCCTCGCATCACGAGAAAATACATATCATACTTGGATTCTCGAAAGACAAAGACGTTGACAAGATACTGTACACTTTGCCTAAGAACGCCATCTATTATTTCACTCAAGCTGCAAGCGAAAGGGCTATGCCGGCCGCAGAACTGACTATCAAAGGTTATGAATACAATCTTAAGGGGCAGAAATTCGACAGTGTCATAGACGCCGTCAATGAGGCCACAATGAGCGCCACAGACAATGATTTCATACTTGTCAGCGGTAGCGCTTTCGTCGTAGCCGAGGCGCTCAAACTTTTTCCAAACGCAATATTATAATTAACAATTAAATACGATTTAGAATGAAGACATTAAAAGACTCTGTTGCAATGCGCTGGCTAATGCTGGTTTTGCTAAGCGGACTGACGTTCGCTACCTATTGGGCGCAAGATTTCATGGGAGGGATAAAAGACATCCTGATGAACGAATATGGATTTACCAGCGAGAATTTCGGACGTGTAGTAGGAATGACTACATGGACAAATATGATAGGAATGATTATTGTCGGCGGCATCATACTCGACAAGTGGGGAATCCGCATTGCCGGCTTGATTTTCGGCGTTCTGGCCGCATTGGGAGCAACTGTCGTCTTCCTTGCATCTATCGGACTGTTCGGAGAAGATTCGAGCACCCGACTGTTGATGATGGGTATAGGACGCATGTTGTTCGGTTCGGGACTCGAAGTGGTATGTGTTGTAGCCACTCGAACCATTGTAAAATGGTTTAAGGGCTACGAGATGGCGCTGGCGATGGGTCTCAATATCGGATTCGGACGTTTAGGAACGGCATTGGGAATAGCCATTTCGCCGGACATAGCGTTCGGCAGCGCAGTATCGGCTTCTTTCGGCTTTGCAGCCTCGCTGATAGGACTTGCGCTTATTATGTTTGTTGTGTATCTGTTTTTTGATGTAAGAATTGACAAGCAGTTGGCCGCCGACAAACCGAAGGCAGAAAAAGAAGAATTTAAGTTTGCCGACTTTCTCAATCTTATAAAAGACAAGTCTTTCATTTACATAACGCTTTTGTGCGTAGCCTTCTACGCGGCGTACTTCCCGTTTATACAGTATGCGCCCGACATGTTAGTCAACAAATTCGGATTCTCTTCCGAGCTGCCCGCCAATGCACCCGTAGTCATGGCAAGCAATCCGGCGCTGGGGAATGCCTTGATATTTGTGGGACTGTTCCTGTTTGTAATTTTCTTCTCGGTTGTGCCGTCGAATCTTAAAACCGCGATACAACGGCTCATTGTGCGCGTGGCTGTGCTTCTGGGTTTTGTGTTCTATATTTATCATTTCCGAGAACTGTTTGACGTATGGTTACATAACGGTCCCAAGACGGCTGCGCTTATTCCTTTAGGAACAATTGTGTTCACACCTGTTTTCGGAGCTATTATCGACAAGAAAAACCGTGCAGCTACGTTGATGATTATAGGTTCGTTTCTGCTGATATTAGCGCATCTCTCGCTTTCTGTATTCAATGACGTAACGCTTGCCTACGTGGGATTGTTTTCGCTGGGCATTGCTTTCAGCTTAGTTCCCGCAGCAATGTGGCCTTCGGTGGCTAAAATCGTTCCCGAAAACCGTTTAGGTACGGCCTACTCGACCATGTTCACGGTTCAAAACTGGGGTTTAGGCATATTTTACTGGGGAATAGG
>JAITNE010000230.1 GCA_031290635.1 Tannerella sp.
ATGGTGTGCTTGAGACATGAGGCGGCTACAGCGAAGTCGAGCGCTCGCCGGTTGTCGCCGGGGTAGGATAGCAGTCCGTAAATCAGTCCTCCCATGAAGGAATCACCACCGCCGACGCGGTCAACAATATGTGTTATGTCGTAGCGTTGCGATTGATAGAGAACGCCGTCGGAGTACAGGACGCCTCCCCATGTGTTGTGATTGGCGTTGATTGCTCCTCGCAGGGTTACAATCATCTTCCGGCAGCGAGGGAAACGCTTTGTCATCTGCGTGCAGACGGATTCAAATTCTCCTGCATTGACCTCGCCTCCGGTGGCGCTGACGTCGAAGCCTTCGGGCTTGATACCGAATACTTTCTCGCAGTCTTCTTCGTTACCGAGTATGATGTCGCAGCCTTCTACGAGCGCGGGCATCACTTCGGAAGCCGTCTTGCCGTATTTCCAAAGGTTTTTGCGATAGTTTATGTCGCAGGAGACGGTTATACCCATCTCATTGGCTATCTTGATTGCTTCCAGACAGGCTTCGGCGGCGTTCTGTGACAGTGCGGGCGTGATGCCGGTCCAGTGAAACCATGCCGCGTCCTTGAATATCGCACGCCAGTTGATTTCTCCTTTTGAGATAGTTGAGATAGATGAGTTGGCGCGGTCGTAAACTACCTTTGAGGCGCGTGCTACTGCGCCGGTTTCGAGGAAATAGATACCCATGCGCTCGCCTCCGCGAATGATGTTCTCGACGCCGACTCTGTGCGAGCGCAGGTTCATGATGCAGGCTTCCGCGACGTCGTTGTCAGGCAGACGGCTGACGAACTCCGCGTCCAGACCATAGTTAGCCAGCGATACGGCTACATTGGCTTCTCCGCCGCCGAAGGTTACGCTATACTCTTTTGCTTGCGAGAAACGCAGGTACCCCGGCGTTGCCAATCGCAGCATTATCTCTCCAAATGTTATTACTTTCTTCTTCATATATTTTTATCCACAAAATTAATAATTTATCTACGAATTAATTTTTGTCCACGAATTACACGAATTACACGAATTACACGAAGAAGATTGCTTTGCTTCGTTCCCCGCGATCCGAAAATCACCGTTCAAATGACTTGAACACCTTCCCCCCAACTCGAAACACGCCGTTCAAATGACTTGAACACCTTCCTCGCGACAAAAAGTAACCGTTCAAATGACTTGAACACCTTCCCCGCGACCCGAAACACGCCGTTCAAATGACTTGAACACCTTCCTCGCGACAAAAAGTAACCGTTCAAATGACTTGAACACCTTCCCCGCGACCCGAAACATGCCGTTCAAATGACTTGAACATCTGCCGATGACGGGCATCTGCGACATGCAGCGACGGGTGTCCTCGAAACGAATTCTACATAGTCAATTCCACGAATTACATTAGAACGGTGGCTCAATAGCTTTTCTGCCGGAACTGATAAAGTCGTCGCCACGACGTTCAGGCTCATGTGAATTGTGCATCCCCGATTCAATTTCCATGTAACTGTCGTTGCCGTTCCATGTGATATTGGCGTTGTCGAACTTCGCATATTCTTTTTCGAACTTGAGTACAACGTCGCCAACCGCGCCGTTACGGTGCTTGGCTATTATTATCTCGGCCATTCCCATCGAATCAATCATCTGGTTGCCGTAGTGTATCTGCGTTAACTTGTAATATTCGGCTCGATGGATGAAGCAGACCATATCGGCGTCCTGCTCTATGGCGCCCGATTCGCGCAGGTCGGACATCTGCGGACGTTTGCCTTCATTGCCTGCGCGGTCTTCGTTCTTGCGATTCATCTGCGAGAGCGCGATGACGGGTATATCCAGCTCTTTTGCCAGACCTTTGAGCGAGCGCGAAATGATGCTTACCTCCTGTTCACGGCTGTTGTACTGCATTCCGCTTGCGTTCATCAGTTGCAGGTAGTCGATGATGATGCACTTGACGCCGTTTTCGCGTACAAGACGCCGCGCTTTTGTGCGTACCTCGAAGACCGACAGTCCCGAAGTATCATCAACATAAATAGGAGCGTCGTAGAGTTCGGATATTTTTCGGTCGAACTGCTCCCAGTCGTCGTTATCAAGTCGTCCGCTCTTGAGTTTCTCGCCGGGGATAGAGCACACATTGCTTATCAGACGGTTGGCTAATTGCAGATTACTCATCTCGAGCGAGAAGATAGCTACAGGGGTGCGCGAATCTACAGCCATGTGTTTGGCCATCGACAGCACGAAAGCCGTTTTGCCCATAGCCGGACGCGCTGCTATTATTATCAGGTCGGAACGTTGCCAGCCGGCAGTGATTTTATCCAGACTGTGAAACCCGCTGGCGATACCGCTTAGTCCGCCTTTAGTCTTGCCGGCAGCTACTATGGCGTCTTTTGCACCCGATAGAATAGAATTAATCCTGACGGCGTCCTTCTTGATGTTTTTCTGCGAAATCTCGAACAGTTTGCCTTCGGCTTCCTGCATGAGGTCTTCAACATCTTCGGTTTCGTCATAAGCTTTGCCCTGCACAAGCCCTGCAAATCTAATCAGCTCGCGGGCAAGATATTTTTGAGCAATGATTTTGGCGTGAAAATCGAGATGCACGGTACTCGTTACGTTAGCCGTCAGCTCCGAAACATAGACCATGCCTCCGGCAGCTTCGAGGTTGCCGTTCTTCTTCAACTGCTCGATGACGGTAAGCAAATCTATCTGCACTTCTTTTTTGTTAGCCAGATTGAGTATGGCTTCGAAAATAAGTTCATGCTTCTTGTCATAAAACGATTCGGTGTGCAAAATGTCGCCAATGCTCGCAAAAGCGTCCTTTTCGAGCATCAGCGCTCCCAGAACGACTTTTTCAAATTCGAGCTGTTGCGGCGGCACTTTACCTATATCGCTGATAACGATAGTCTCAGGCTTCTTTTTGTTTGTGTTTCCTGTTGGGGACATATATTGTTTTGTTTAATTGTTAATATCCGCCTGTGTATTCTGCAAGTTCGCAGGTTTCATCCTTGCCGATAGTATGTATCAGAATGAATTTGCCGGGGTATTTCATTGATATTATTTGTATGTACTTATGAATAGTGTTGACATACATGCCGGTGTTATGGTATGTGTATAACCTTATCTTAGGCAGCAGGAAATACTGCATCCTGGCTTGTTTGATATTTGCAAGCAGGAGGTCGGGATTGTTCATTTGGAACAAAGCGTTCTTGTCTTCATAGAATTGCTTGATAAAACCGTCGAAATCAATCGTATATTTAATGCCATAGGAACCGAACAGGTCGGTAATCGTACCCTTAAAGTTGCCGCTGTCAATCTCGCTGTAGAACTCGCTCTTCTCAATCTTATACATTATGGCGAATGTTACTGCAGTCGTGTCAATATGCATACCTTCTCCTCCTTGCTTTGGCGTGAAAATCGTATAGATATAAGGCTTTAAGTCGCTAATTTCGTTGGCGCCGTCAACAATGACATAAACGAAATTGTTGCTATTGGCTTTCACTTCTTGTGATACCTCGTCTAAGGACTGGCTCGGTACGTTCATTATTGCATTAAACTCTCGTCCGGTGTAGATATACGAAATAGACGGCTTGCGGCTGACTACGACGGCGTCTTTCGGGAGATTCTTGTCAACCCAGCGCGACATCTTGATAAAGTTCTCCCAATCGGGCGTGAGACCATAGAGGTCGTTGCCCATCATGTTTTGCTGCAATACAGGCGCTTTCTCCCCTATTTTCGTTACCGCATGTATGCCTGTGCAAAGCAGCACCATGCCAAAGGCGACGATATATATCCATCGAAGTGAATTTTTGACCAAATAATATAGTCCGGCGAGCAGAAACATCAGTATCAGCGGATAAAAGATCATCAGAAACCGGTCTTGCGACCAAACAGTTTGCAACAGTACGAAGCTGGCGAAATTCATAGTACCGGCATATATTCCGACAAAAAACATCGGACGGTTATTTTTGTATGTTACGACTATCGCTACTGCAAACAGCAAGTATGCTATGATGGTTAACAAATAGCTTTTCTCTATCGGCAAATCGCTTGACGAGCGTAAACCCATGTATTTGAACAGGAAACCGCCAAGGAAATCCGTTGAGTTTAGAACTAAGCGTACAAAGTATCCGTGCATGTCTTCCAATCCAAGTTCCGGATTATAAAAGTTTTTCGCCATATAGTTGGTCACACTGTAAGGTGCACCTGCCTCA
>JAITNE010000129.1 GCA_031290635.1 Tannerella sp.
TGTATTCGATTTTGGAATTGCTGTAAGGCAGCTCTGCCAACGGGTTTCGTGCGATAGCGGCTTCATTTGCCAACTTCATGTAAGTAATCGGATCGGCTATGTCCACGGTCTTGGTTGGAGACGAAAAGGAGTTCTCCATGCGTACGGATACCTGTACCTTGCCCTCACGACCTTCCTTGGTAGTTATAAGTATGACGCCGTTAGCTCCGCGTGCGCCGTATAGAGCGGTTGCGGTTGCGTCCTTAAGGATGGAAAAGCTTTGCAGATCATCAGGATGAAGCCGAGCCAGCTCGTTAGTGGACACTTCCATGTTGTCAATCAGTATTAAGGGATTGACCTTGCCCGTGCCGAAGGTAGTGATACCGCGGATGAAAAACTCGGCATTGTCATATCCGGGCTCGCCGGTAGTCTGATATGAGATCATGCCGGCAATACGTCCGGCAAAAGCCGTAGTAAGATTGCTGCTTGGTATCTTCAGATCCTTTACGTTGACGGTCGAAATCGACGAAATCACACTCTCCTTCTTCTGCTTGCCGAAGGCGACGATAGTTACCTCGTCCAACTCGTTGGCTTTGTCTTGCAATACCACCAGCAACTCCTCCTTTCCCAGGAAGACGACTTCTTTGGCTTCCATGCCGATGTAGCTGATTGAGAGCTTTGTGCCTTCGGCGACGTTTTCAATCTCAAAGCCGCCGTTCTCGTCGGCCATGACCCCGCGCGTGCTGCCGATTATCTGGATTGTGGCGCCGGGGACAGGGTCGCCGTTGGAGTCAACAACCTTGCCTTTCACCGCTTTGCGTACCTGCTGGGGTAGGGCGGGACGGTCGAGTCGAGCAATATAGACTTGACGCTCATCAATGGTATAGACGTTGCCGGTCTTCTCGAACACTATGTCGAGTACCTTGTTGATGGTCTGCTTCTCGACCTTGACGTCTATCCGGCGGTTCTCTTCGACCGCAGACGAGTAGTAGAGGAAGACGAACTCGCTCTGACTTTCGATTGCGTCAAACACCTCACGTACGGTCTTGTTGTGCATGTCGAGAGTTAGCAACGTGCGCTGAGAGTAGGTTTTGTTTGCGCTCGCCAGACTGATGCCTATAACTACGAATAAAGTAAGTAGCTTCATAATACGTTTAATTTTCTTTACATCGGCGTTTATAATGCCGATAATACTTTCAGTTTGTTTTACATCGGCCTTGGTTTTGCCGATAATTCGATTTTTCTTCATATATTTGCACTGTTTTGTTGTTTAATATTAGATGAATACTTTGTTTGATATTAAGCTGACCGGATGATATTCACAGTATCGTCCGGTCTTATTTTGTTCTATTGTTGTTCTTTTATTTCATGGGCAAACGGGGGGTGTTAGTTAGTACTGAAAAAATATGTGTCATTCTCCTTGCGACAGCTAACGGGGGCAGTGTTCGAGAAGCCGTTAAGCACTCGCTCTACGTCTTCCTTAAGGTCGAGCTTGCCGGTGAAGGTCATTGCTCCCGCTTTGCTTGTATATTCGATGGCGACGCCGTAGTAGTGAGCCAAGCGCTTCAATATATGCGACAGCGGCTCGTTGTTATACATATATATGCCGTCTTTCCACGATGTATATTGCTCTACCTTGACGTTTTTAAGCTGCACGTCCGTTCCGGTAAGACTGAAAAGCTGGTTGGGCGACAGGACGGCAGCCGGTTTATTGTCCTCCGCCTTAGTTTGAATCTCTACCCTGCCGTTCACCAGCACAACCGTCTGCGAAGCCTCATCATCATAAGCCGTAACGTTGAAAGCCGTTCCGAGCGCCAGCACTTCGAGTTGATTTGTCTTAACTACGAACGGCCTGTCGGCGTCAGGACTGACTTCGATATAAGCCTCGCCTTCGATAAATATCTCCCTCTTGCCGACAACGGCCATCACCGACGGGTAAACTATCCTCGAACAGGCATTCAGCCACACCTTGCTGCCGTCCGAGAGGGTCAGTGCGACATGTCTGCCCCTGGGGACAAGGATTTGGCTGTAGTCAATAGCCTCCGCATCATCCGCATGAGCCTTGCTGTTGGTTTGCGCGAGGATTTGCGAGTTCACTTCAGCCTCTCCGCGCTCATTATAGATGATGTCGGCCTGTTTTTCCTTGAGTGAGATATGGTTCTCGTTTGAGCTGATGATTTGGATGTCATCCGACTTCTCCTCCGACGGAAACTCTACGTCTTCGATATTCAAAGCTGTATGTTTTTGGTTCTTAGCTAAGAAACCACCTGTCTGCGTATTAAAGATATATGTCTGAGCCAGAAAAATACCCGTCAGCAATAGTACCGACGCGGCTGCAGAGACCAGACGGATAAACAATCTCCGCCTACGCGCCTCAGTTCTCAGACATCTGTCCTGTTGAATGTTCGCCCACAGTTGCGACAACTCTTCGGCGCTAAGCGAACGCTGTTCCGAGTGGAACGAGCGGATGCAGTAGGCCGCAAGTTCATAGTCGTCGGCGTCGATTTTGCCATCGCGTAGCAGAGCATTCCAATTCGCTTCTGCTTCCGGGGTAGGATTATTGACGAAAGAGATAAAAGCTCGGTCTCCCAACAATTCAACTAATGTATAATGATAGTTTTCTTTCATATATGATAGACAATTTTTCGTTCTGCGTGTACTCACTTTTGCGTTGTGCTTCGGATTTATGCTTATGCAGTTCGATTATCTTGCGTAGTGTTTAGGATTTTGCGCTTATGCAGTTCGATTATCTTGCGCCGTGCTTCGGATTTTGAGGAGAGTACGATGCAGCAGGTTGCGCACGGATTGATAATTCATCTTCATCAGGACGCATATTTCTTCGTATGATAGCTCTTCGACGAAGCGATAGTAGAGCGCTTCACGTTGGCGAGGGGTGATAAGGTCCATCATCTTCTGTATTTTGAGTTTCTGTTCCGACAGCGTTTCCGACAGTATCATGCGCGTTTCGCCGTTAAACTCGGTATAGAAAACCGGTTCGATAGTATCAATCTGATAGTAGTGGATTTCCTTTTTGAAAAGGTTGAAGAGCATGTTCTTCATAGCGTTGAATAGATATACTTTGACGTTCTCGACCTTAGGAAGCTTTTTCCGAGTATCATATAGCTTCATAAACAAATCCTGCACGCAGTCTTTCACCAGCTCTTCATTAGAAGTGAAACGGCAACCGAATACAAATAACCTGTTCACATACTCCTTGTATAACGCTGCAAACGCAACGTCATCTCCGGCTATAAACTTCAGCCACAAAACCTGATGATCTTCCTTAGTATCTTTCACGATAGTTCCAAGTAATAAATTTCAATAAAGACAATAAAGCGCCCGTTTTTGTACTCAAAGATAGGGAAAATAAATTAGAAATCAGAACTTAGGAAGCAGGAATGGAGACGGGTGTGTCTCAAAAGTTAATCAGCACGCAGATGACGCAGATTTAAGGGATTGACGCAAGATAAATTATTACATAAGAGCGGAACAAGTCCCGGAAGCCCCCAAGCCCCCAAATGGGGGATGTACTACGTGCGAAAAGCGCTTTCTTTTGAAAAAGCAAGAGCAAATCCGGCAAATTTTGCCCTTCTGTAGTAACTACAGAACC
>JAITNE010000139.1 GCA_031290635.1 Tannerella sp.
CCGCAGGTTCGTTACGAATGGGTGCTGGAAATAAAGTACTGCAAGGTCTCCGACTCCGACGCCGAAATCACAGCCAAACGGGACAAGGGTCTGGAGCAGTTGAACCAATATGTTCACTCGCACAGGATGGAAGGTCGTCCGGATTTGAAAGCCGCTTTGTTAATCTTTACCGGCAAAAACAAGTTTGAGATAATCAAGATAGAAATTAGAAATTAGAAATTAGAAATGTCATGCCGGAACGTCCGGGACGAGATTTATCGTCATAAATGTCAATGCGACGTCAGCAAATAATCTTACTCTCCCCAGTTTTCTCTGTCAAGGTGGCGATAGTTGATGGCTTCGGCGAGGTGTTCGGGGAGGATATTGGGATTGTCGTCGAGGTCGGCTATGGTGCGCGACAGTTTGAGGATGCGGTCGTAGGCGCGTGCCGAAAGGTTGAAGTGCGTCATGGCAGTCTTCAGAAGTTTCAGGCCGGCGTTATCAGGTACGGCGTATTGATGCAGGTGTCGCGAGTTCATCTGTGCATTGCAGTAGATGCCTTCATAGTCGGCGAAACGTTGTTTTTGTATCTCACGGGCGGCGATGACTCGTGCGCGGATAGCGGCGCTGGGTTCGGAGGGCGTCCTTTCGGAAATCTTTTCAAACATGACAGGTGATATTTCGCACTGTATATCGATGCGGTCGAGCAAGGGGCCGGATATGCGGTTGAGATACTTCTGCACTGAGCCTGCCGGACAGACGCAGGCGCGCGCCGGATGATTATAATACCCGCACTGACAGGGATTCATCGAGGCTACGAGCATGAAACTCGATGGATATTCGACCGTAAACTTAGCCCTTGAGATGCTTATTTTGCGGTCTTCGAGGGGCTGTCGGAGCACTTCCAGGACGTTGCGGGTGAACTCCGGCAGTTCGTCCAGAAAAAGCACTCCGTTGTGGGCGAGGCTTATCTCTCCGGGTTGTGGAAAAGCGCCGCCGCCAACCATCGCGACGTTAGATATAGTGTGATGCGGCGAACGGAAAGGCCGTTGCGACAGCAGCGATATGTTTTCGCCGACCTTGCCGGCGACGGAATGTATCTTTGTCGTTTCCAGAGCTTCGTTGAGCGAGAGGGGAGGCAGGATGGTAGGCAGCCGTTTAGCCATCATCGACTTGCCGCTTCCGGGCGGGCCTACCATGATGATATTATGACCTCCGGCAGCAGCTACTTCGAGGGCGCGTTTGACGTTTTCCTGCCCGCGTACATCCGAAAAATCCATGTCGAAATGTTGCTGATGAGAGGCGAATATCTCACGGGTATTTATAACCGTCGGCTCTAATTGCTGCTTGTTGCTGAAGAATTGAAGCACTTCTTCAATATTATCTACTCCATATACCTCCAACTTATTGACTACAGCCGCCTCATAAGCGTTCTGCTTAGGCAGAATAAGACCTTTGAAGCCATCTTCACGAGCCTTGATAGCGATGGGCAAAGCGCCTTTGATGGGTTGCAGAGTGCCGTCGAGCGAGAGTTCGCCCATCAACATATATTGATTGAGGGTTGAATGGTCTATTTCGCCTGTCGCAGCCATAATACCGATAGCCAGAGGCAGGTCGTATGCCGAACCTTCCTTGCGAATGTTGGCCGGCGCCATGTTGACGACGATGTGAGCGTGCGGGAAAAGGCGCTTGTTGACTTGCAACGCGGAGACTATGCGTTCATGGCTTTCGCGCACAGCGTTGTCGGGCAAACCTACGAGATAAAACCCTACCCCTTTGTCGGCGCTCACTTCTATCGTTATTATTGTTGCGGAAATGCCGTTAACTGCGGCTGCAAAAGTCTTTACTAACATAGGCGGTATCTTTAATTCATGATTTCTTCGACAATGGTTTTAAGTTCGCTGCCGTTGCCGGTCTTCAGTTGAATCACTCCTTCGCGGTCAATCAGGAAGCAGTTAGGTATCTCGTTGACGTTGTAGAGGTCGAACATCGAGATTGCCTGACCCGCCGAATCGGTTACGAGATTCCATGAAATACTATCCTGACGCACCATCTCGCGCACTTCGTCGATATCATCGTCGAGGCTTACAAGCAGGAAGTCGATCGAATCACGCGAGTAATGGGAGCTTATTTCGTTGAGGTGGAAGACTTCGGTCCGGCACATGTCGCACCACGAAGCAGTGAATGCAAGGATGAAATATTTGTCGGCAAACGAATCCGGAGTTACCGTCGTTCCGTTGATATTCGTTACCTTGAACGTCGGCGCTTTAGCTCCTGTCTGCGTAGTCCGGGCTTTGGCGATTTGCGTTCGCAGGTCGGCTACGAGGATATGTTCGTTCAGGTCGGGCGAAAGCAGATTAAGCATTTCTTCGGTTTGCTCAATGTCGGCGACTATGTATTCGGAGATAAGAATCACGGAGGCTTCTTCATTCGGGTTGTCGGCTATGAATTTGCGCACCAGACTGCGAAGTTCGTAGCGGACGTTTACTAATTCGGATATCATCTTTTCGGCGTCGTCGGTATTATTTTCGAGAGTTACAATCGTTCTTATCAACGAAGCGGCAGTCTTTTTGAACTCCGACAGTTTCTTGTTGGTTCGACCGCCTTTAGCCTTAACGAGTTGCGGGAATGTAGCCTCGCCGGTTATCTGCATCTTTTTACCGGCTTCGGGAAAGACCGAGAAGTGCTGGCGATGGCGGTTGTTGTAATAGACAGTGATGGTATGGACTTCGTCAACCTGTTCGTTGCGAGCGTAGAACCTCCCCTTGTCATCACAATCGAGGGTATCGACGGTATTACCGTTAGACGATTCATAAACTATATAGATGGTCGGATTATTGAGGTCAGTAATCCGTCCTTCAAGTTCATATTTGGCGCTGCTACCGCAAGCCGTCAAAATCGCCATTAAACTTATAATATAAACAAGTTTTTTCACTGCGTAGTTTCTGTTTTAATAAAAAATCTGTTTTGAGGCCGTAAAAGTAATATAAATTTTTGAATGACACAAATATTTGCTGATATATTTGCAAATATCGGCCAAATTATTTTTCCGAATAAGCCCACAAGTACCTCAAAGGGGGATAGCGGTGCGAAACAAGATGCGCATCCTGCCCTAAGGCTGAATGGTATCCAATTCTAAGGCTGAATGGTATCCAATTCTAATACTATGATGGTATCCAATTCTAAGGCTGAATTGCATCCAATTCTAATACTATAATTGTATCCTGCCATAAGCCTGAATTGTATCCTGTTCTAATGCCGAACAGGTTCTTCGTTGAATAGCAAACTGCCGAAAGCGGGTTGGTCGCGGTCGAAGCCCTCCGGACGGATCTGCTCCAATACTTGCATGGTATATGGCATCTGTTGGCCTCTGCGGTTGACGTAATGGTTGTAAGCCATCTCGAAGATGGGGATAAAACGGCCGCGTCCCTTGTCGGATATCTCAGTCCAATTGCTGTATTTTCCGGTAACGTCTGTCCATGTAGTGAATGGTACGGAGTTGCCCAGATTGTATTTTGCGATGTATTCAAAAGCTTTCAGCAGACGGTTATCTAAAACGGAATAAAGGTCGTCGCCCTGCTTCCATGCTATTTCGCAAACGGTACATAATGCGCCCGCTCCGAGCATACTGTGACCCTGGTCGCGACCGCTTTCCTGTATTTGTCCGGTTTCACCGTCGATGTAATGCGCTATCGTGCCGTTGTCGTGAGCGTGAAGGTAGAAGTCTTTCGCTCGGTTGTACATCTCCCGATTGTCGAGATAGATACCCGCTGCCATGCAGGTTTTCGTAACGATAGCTCCCCAATTGCCGTTGGTGTAGGGTTTGCGGGCGTAGAAGTTGTCCGTCACGGGAAGAAATATTTCCGTAAAGATGCGCGTGATGTGGGCAAGCTGCTGACGGCTCGCTTGAGGATATGTATGCTTCAATATTTCGAGGGAATAGATGATTTTCAATCCCTCCAGACCGACCAACAGAGGTGCATCGTTAGTTTCGGGAATCATCGTAAGACTGTCGGCATAAGCAGTCAGTATTTCAAGGGATTTACGGGCATGAGCCTCATCGTTTGTCAGAATCCACATCAGGGCGTTCCGGTAGGCGGCGCTGAAATCGGCCTCCATCCTGCTCTTGGTATGCCTGAACTCGCCGTCGCGGGATATAACTCTGAATGCACCTTCGATTTGATAATCGGACTGCGAACTCTTATGTTCTTTCAGCAACAAAAACGAACCGTAAGCCGGTTCTGTCTTATCTCTCACCAACCGACGCATCCGTTCTATATCCGTCTTAGTATGAATAACGCCCGGATGAACGAACTTTTGTGCCGATAAAGCAACCGGCAACATCATCAACATAAACAGGAAAATCTTCTTCATAAATCTTGATTTTTAGTGATATAAAATGTTTGCACCACCTTCTCTGCCGTATTGACGCCTCCGGCTTTGCTGCCGTATTGCCATGCCTCGATGCGGACGGCTACCGGAAATCGTGAGCGAGGCGGAACAGACGTAAATTTCAGGATGTTGCCTTCGACCGTCGCGGGACCTTCCGTTACATAATAGTACACCGGCAGCCCTGAATCGCTTGTTGCACCGAGCGTAACGGTTGAGGGCGAGTTATGTTTCACGT
>JAITNE010000151.1 GCA_031290635.1 Tannerella sp.
CGTGTGTCATGTTGTACACAACACGTGTGTCATTTCCCATCTCCCCTTTTCTATCGTTGTTCATCAAAAAAACACTACCTTTGTCTCTGAAAAAAACAATTTAAATACAGTTTTATTATGAGAAAGATTTTTATAGTCATTATCGCCGGTATGGCCGCCTTTTCGTGTACAAACAACAACTTGTTTATCGACGGAACAGTTGAAGGCCTTGAGTCCGGCACGGTTTATTTGCAGAAGTTTGTGAATAAAAAGTACATTACCATTGATTCTGCGAAGGTCAATGATGGCAAGTTCAAGTTCGCCGCACGTGCGGAGTTGCCGGAGATATACGGTTTAACGCCGGATACTCTCAGGGGTGCGTACATGCTGTTCCTGGACGAGTCGCCGGTGAAGGTTGCGCTGGATACATCGCGTTACGCGAGGGGCACCAGGGTCAGAGGTTCTGCCTTGCAGGACTTGTTTATGGAGTATCAGGCAAGCTCGGACGAGGTTGATATCAGCGAGTTTATCCGCGCACATCCTGCATCGCTGGTTTCGGCCTACGTGCTTTACAGGAACTATGCCTATCGCTTGACGCCGGACGAAATTCGCGCAAACGTGGCTCTGCTCGACAGCAGTCTGTGGAGCACACAGTATGTAAAGGTTCTCGAAGCGCTTGCGGTTACCATGGAAGCGGTAAGCGTAGGCAAGCAGGCGCCTGATTTCACGCTCGAAACGCCGGAAGGCAGTCCGGTGAAGTTGTCCGACAAGCTCGGTCGCGGACTTGTGCTGGTAGATTTCTGGGCTGCGTGGTGCGGACCCTGCAGGGCAGAGAATCCCAATGTAGTAGCGGCTTACAGGAAGTTTAAGGACAAGGGATTTGACGTCCTTGGCGTTTCGCTGGACTTCGACAAGGACGCCTGGCTGAAGGCTATCGAGAAGGATAGCCTGACATGGACTCACATTTCCGATCTGAAGTACTGGGAGAACTCAGCGGCAACGCTTTACGGTATCCGTGCCATACCCGCGAATGTCTTGCTTGACAAGGAAGGCGTCATCATCGCTAAAAACCTTCGCGGAGAAGCTTTGGTGGCAAAATTAGAGGAATATCTGAAGTAAAATTAAGATTGTATCCGGTGCAAAACCCTTCGTAGAGATACTCTGGAGGCAATATTGGAGGAATATTTGAAGTAAGTACCATAAAAATGGTATTGCCGCATTTGCGGCGTCGCAGTACTTTTGTGGCGTGTAATTAAAGAAAAAAAAGCGCCCCTGTTAACCTAACGACTATTTTGGAAAAGCAGGGACGCCTAACATCTAAAAAAATTAGACATGACAAAAGTACAGACAAAAATTCAAACAAACAAGCGCCGACGCATATTTTTATCGGCCTTTTTAGCGGCAACAGCCTCCTTAGCCGCTCTGGCGCAGCAAAACGCCACAAAAGTTGAAGGCAAAGTGATTGATGCTCTGACGGGACAAACGGTCGGTGGAGTGAACATATCGGTGAAAGACGAGAATACGGGAACAATTACCTCCGACGAAGGCGCTTTCAGCCTGCTCGTAAAGGCATTTCCGGCTAATCTGTCAATCAGCTATATCGGTTACCGGACGGAAGACGTTACCATCTACGAGTATTCCGAACCGCTGCTTATCAATCTTATAGAAGACCGCAATCTGTTGAACGAGATTGTTGTTATCGGTTACGGCACACAAAAGCGGCACGAGTTGACGAGTTCTATCTCAACTATCCCGCCTGAAAGGTTGAAGCAGATTGCGCCTTCTATTGAGAACGTGCTTGGAGGCGCAGTCGCCGGTCTGAACGTTTCGCAGACCTCCGGACAACCCGGCGCGGCTTCAACTATCCGTATCCGTGGCGGCAACTCTATTACCGGAGGCAATGAGCCGCTGTATGTTATCGACGGTTTTATCGTTTACAACGACGCAACAGCCACACGGACAGGAGCCGGACGTAACGACGCCACGCTTAACCCTTTATCCGCTATCAACACCAGCGATATTGCAAGTATCGAGGTGCTGAAAGACGTGAGCGCAACAGCTATCTACGGTACGCGCGGCGCTAACGGCGTCATCATTATCACTACAAAGAAAGGCAAGAAAGGCGTTAACAACGTGAATTATCAGTCGAGCTACGGCTGGCAAAGCGTACGCAAAAAAGTTGAGTTTCTCGACGCCAAACAGTGGACTGAACTCTATAACGAAATACGTACCGACGAGGGCCGCACGCAAGACATACTGCCTGTTCCCGCAGCCGGAAGCGGTACGGATTGGCAGGACGCCGCTCTTCGTAATGGTTCAACGCAGACACATCAATTGTCGTTCATCGGCGGCGACGAAAATTCGCGCTATGCCGTTTCGGGAAATTACAATGCTCAGGACGGTATTATTATCGGAACAGACCTGAAACGCTATGGCGGACGCATCAATCTGGAACGCGACGTCTTCCCCAAACTGCGCATAGGATTGAACGCAACCGGCAGTTACACTCAACTCAACGGTTTGAACAACCAAAACGGCAACAACGAGCCAAACTCGTGGGTAGCAGCAATCAATGTGCCGCCGATCATTTCGATTTACAATACGGACGGCTCCTTCAACTACGAGCCTAACGTGCTGTCAACCGTAATATACAACGGCAAGATAACGAACCCTATATCCGACCTGCTGAATGTGCAGGCTTTGACCGAGAACACCCGCGTATTGAGCATTTTCTATGCGGAATATTCCATCCTTACCGAGCTGGCGCTCAAAGCCAATATCGGCGTTGACCTCAACAATACCAAGCAGAGTAATTATGCGCCGTCATATACCAGTCCGGGCGCATCGCTGCAAGGCGTAGCTTCGCTCGGCCACAAGCAGGTCTATGCCTGGCAAACGGAATATACATTAAACTATAACAAGATTTTCAACAAGAAACATTCTGTTACAGGGCTGTTAGGGTTTACCTCGCAACGCACTGACGGCAAGGCTTTCACTTCGGGTTCTTACGGATTCTCGAATGATGCTACAGGTTTCAACAACCTGCGCAGCGGCAGCACAGCCGACTGGCCGACGAGCCTTTTTTATACTTCAACTCTAAACTCCTTTCTGAGCCGCTTGAGTTATGGATATAAGGAAAAGTATAATCTGACGGCTACCTTTCGCGCGGACGGCTCTTCACGCTTTGCCAAAGGGCATCAGTGGGGTTATTTTCCCTCTTTGGGATTATCGTGGAATATCGACAAGGAATCATTCTTCGACGATGTAGATAAAGTAAGCCACTTGCAATTGCGACTGAGTGGCGGCACAGTTGGAAATCAGGAAATCGGCGACTACAGATTTATCAGCAACGTAGTGCCGAGCACCTATTATTTCAATGACAAACCGGCTACGGCATACATAGTAGAAAATATAGCGAACGACAAATTGAAATGGGAGACAACGGCCTCGTATAACCTTGGCGCTAACGTAGGTTTACTGAAGGACAAGCTCAGCCTTACGGCCGACGTTTATTACAAGAAGACGTCCGACCTGCTGCTCGAAGTGCCTGTAGAGGACGTAACGGGCTTCACTACCGCCATGCGCAATGTAGGTAGCGTTTCAAACAAGGGCATCGAACTCGAACTTAGCGTTCATCTAATCGAGAGCAAAGATCTTAATTGGAACGCCAATATCAATTGGGCGCACAATGTCAACCGCGTCGAAAGTTTAGGCAATGCCGAATATTTCCTTCCATCGTTCACCGGCGTCGGCACGCTGACTTACATGTACCCGCTTATCGTGAAGAAAGGCGAGCCTCTGGGCAGTTTCTACGGATACAAGTTTGCAGGCATAGTGCAGACGGGCGATGATATTTCAAAGTTTCCTCCCCAGACTACCGAAGCCTTAGCGCCCGGTATTGCCCGTTATCAAGACGTAAGCGGACCTGACGGAGTGCCCGACGGACAGGTAACAGAAGCCGACCGCGTGGTCTTAGGCAACAGTCAGCCGAAGTTTACCGGCGGATTAAGCACTACCTTGTCGTACAAGAGCGTTGATTTGTTTGTCGCTCTGCACGGCAGTTACGGCAACAAGCTGTTTAACACCCTTCGCGCCCGTTTTGAGAAGACGAGTACGGCTTACAACTCGCTGGCTACCGTAGCCGACCGCTGGACGCCGACCAATCCGTCGAATACCATCGCCAAAGCGACCAATTCGACCTCTATCGTTACGGACGACCGTTTCACCGAAGACGCTTCCTTTCTTCGGGCTAAAAACATAACGCTGGGATACACTATTCCTGTGCGACAAATCACGAAAGACGCCAAAGTGCGTTTATTCGTCTCCTTGCAGAATTTCATCACCCTGACTCCCTATTCCGGCTACGACCCCGAATCCAACCGTAACGGACAGGACGAGAGCAGCGGGTTATATCAAGGCGTTGATTTCGGCACCTATCCATCTGCAAAAACAGTATTATTCGGATTAAGTTTAACATTATAATTATTAGATATGAAAAAGATATTATCAGCAATAGTTTTTATCGCGGCGTTTACGAGCTGCGTTGATTTAGACCTGACTCCAAACAGTTCTATTGACAAAAATCAGTTTTACAAGACCGAAGCGGACGCGCTTACTGCGGTCAATGGCGTCTATGCCGAGCTTACGCCTGTGTCGGGCTTTTACGGAATGTACAACAATCAGGTTAATTATCTGGGCGATTTGGCGTCGGAGTACGTCAAAGCGGGCGCTAACACCAATTCGGCGCATATTCGCGAGATTAGCAACTTCACTATCTCCTCCAACAACGATTTTATGCGCTACGGATGGAGCGAGGTTTATGTCGGCGTCAATCGGGCAAACGTTGTGATTGACAAACTGACTGAAAGCGATGACAATATTTCGGAAGCAACCAAAGCGAGGTTGATTAATGAAGCCAAATTCCTGCGCGCTCTGTTTTATTTCAACGCTGTACGTTGGTGGGGTGATGTGCCTTTAGTCTTACACGAAGGCGAGGGCGAAGGCGAGCCGCGCACTCCGCGCGATGAGATTTACGC
>JAITNE010000054.1 GCA_031290635.1 Tannerella sp.
GACCTCTCAGGCTCGACGCAGTGGGGAGCAGTGCAGGACAACACAGTGTTCGGACTGACAAACGGTCAGGAATACACCGCGCAGTTTGCAACCGTCAAGTACGTAACCGCCGCCGATGACCGCCAACATCCGGTTATAGCTTATTCGGATGCACAATCGGTTACCGTGTCCAACGAAAAAGTAAGCGAGGTTAAAGTCTGGGCTTATCGCAACGCCCTGCACGTTGACGTTCCCTCGCCCACAACTCTGAGTGTTTACACCATTTCGGGAACATTGTACCGCAAGCAATCCTTGGCCGCCGGACAGACAGTCCTTAGCTTGCCGCAAGGATTATATATCATCCGGACAGGAAATACTTCAAAGAAAGTGTTTGTGAGGTGATTCCGGAGCGACTCGAACGCTCGACCCACAGCTTAGAAGGCTGTTGCTCTATCCAACTGAGCTACGGAACCTGTTGTCTTTCGGGGTGCAAAGATAAATAAAAAATATGAATTATAGATACTCAACGAAAAATTAGCACGGATATGATTGGCAAACTTCTTCAAATAACCGCGTTTATACTCTTTTCTCTCAATATAACGGGAGCTGAACCCGAGCGCAAGACTTTTACTTCAGGAGGTTTTGAGCGCGAATACTTGGTTTACGTTCCGTCCTCAACGCCCGCTTCAACGCCGACAGGCATCATCGTTGCACTGCATGGTTTCAACGGCTCTATGAACTCGTTTTTTGAAGAATACGCCATGACCGCGCTGGCTGATTCCATGAATTACGTTATCGTAGCGCCGCAAGCTATCCCCGAACAGAATAATGAGGTCAAGAATAAAGCAGAACTGCTGGAGATTTTAGGTAAAAAGATTCCATTGAATGCGGTCTGGGGATGCGGATTGCGGGTTATAGCCGAGTTATTCACCGTACAGTTTGTAAATAATGAATTAAATAAAGATGTTGACGATGTAATGTTTCTTACTGAGGTGATAAATCAAACGGCGCACGATTACAGCCTCTCGACTGATAATATCTTCCTTGTAGGCACTTCGATGGGCGGATATATGGCCTATCAGTACGCTTTGAAACAGCCGGTCAAGATAGCGGGCGTCGTATCCATCGCCGGCTCTATGGGGATAAACATCAAAGGAAAAGGCGAAGGCAAGAGAGCGCCTGTCTGCGATTTCCACAGCGAGACCGACGAAGTAGTGCCCTACAGTGGCTCTTATAATCAGTCCGGCGCGACCATTCAGCTGGCGCAAAAAAAGACCGACGTCATTAATTATTGGAGAGAGGCGAACGGTGCAGGAACGGCTGTCGTCGAGAAGGTCGATTATTATCCTTCAACAAACAATATCACGGTCGAAAAGACCACTTGGTCGAGTGATGACAATCCCGTCGTACATTATAAGATGAACGGCTCGTCGCACAGCTATTTCTTTCGACGTGAATCCGGCGATTGCATGGACTATGTCGAAGAAATCGGCAAGTTTATCTACGCAAATTCATCTTCTCATAACGAAGCCGTAGAGCCTCAGAGCCTCCTGCCCTACCCTAACCCGGCTGATAATGTCGTCTTCTTCGGATGTACTACAGGCGTAGCGACTGTCTATGATAATACCGGCCGTGTATGGCTCTCGGAGAGGTTTGAGGATGGCCGCATGGACGTTTCATCCCTGCGCAGAGGCATGTATTACGTCAGGATTCAGTCGGATACGCAGACGCAAGTCTTCAAACTCATCAAACGTTAATCGCCTCCTTGATAGCCCGGATATGAGCGGGCGTCGTGCCGCAGCATCCACCGATAATATTAGCTCCGGCGGCTAACAGGGCCGGTACTAATGAAGCCGTCATCTCGGGAGTTTCGGGAAAGACGCTTTGTCCGTCAACCAAGGTCGGCAAACCGGCATTAGCATGAACAAGTATGTAAACTTCAGGGAAAGCGGCGCGTATGATTTCGACTATCTCAATCATGCGTTCCATGCCGTTGCCGCAGTTTGCGCCGACTATATCCGCGCCCGCTTTGAGAGCGCTGCCTACAGCTTCGACGGGAGTCAATCCCATCATCGTATAATACCCGCCGTCGGCTGTTTTGTCGAAGGTAAAAGTGGCGATAACCTCCAATTGCGTGTTTTCCTTGACCGCTCGTATGGCTTGTACGGCTTCATCGGCGTCGCTCATTGTCTCGATGCAAGCGGCGTCAGCTCCACCGCGTTCGAGCGCCGTGGCCTGCTCCTTGAAGCAGTCGTAGAACTCTTCGGCCGTAACGTCTCCCATCAGAAGCATCTTTCCGGTCGGTCCTATGGAAGCAATCACGTACTTGTCGTCGCCGGCAGCCTGCCTTGAGAGCCTCGCCGCCGCTTCATTGATAGCCGCGACCTTGTCCTGAAGCGCGAAATGTTCAAGTTTGAAGCGGTTAGCCCCAAAACTGTTAGTCTCAATCATATCAGCGCCTGCGGCGATGTAACTGCGTGCAATATCCTGCACTTCCGCCGGATGCGTCAACGACCATTCGTCCGGACAATCTCCCGCCTGCAAGCCTTTCTGATAGAGGAACGTTCCCCAAGCGCCGTCGGACACGAGCCGCCGTCCCGACTTCAATACTTCTGTAATTCTTTCTTTTGTCATATATAATTTTATTGGTTTAAGGCCACAAAGATAGGAAAAAATCTTACTTTTGCAGGCACAAACTTCAAAATATATATCAAATAATATTTCAACTTATATGGAAGAGAAACCGATTTTGAATGCTCACAACAAGGATGAATATCCGCCCATGCACACGGCGGAGCATATCCTTAACCGGACAATGGTAAGGATGTTTGGCTGTCCGCGTTCACGCAACGCGCATATCGAAAGAAAGAAATCGAAGTGCGATTACATGCTCGAAAGTGCGCCGACAGACCTGCAGATAGCAGATATTGAGCGGCAAGTGAATGAAATCATAAACCGCCGGCTAACGGTCAGCTGCGACTTTATGACTCATGAAGACGCCGCCGGCTACGTAGATACGAGCAAATTACCCGACAACGTATCGGAGATCCTGCGGATAGTGCGCGTCGGCGACTACGACGCCTGCGCCTGCATCGGCGAACACGTCGGCAA
>JAITNE010000080.1 GCA_031290635.1 Tannerella sp.
AGAGATTTGTTTCCCGTACCGGATACGCTTGCATGCGCATCGGCAGCCGTAGCCGAAATATTGATACTTGCCACATTAGTAGCCACATTTACCGTATATGAAGTTGTATTGGAGGCGAAGGCAGGCGTAAGCGTTCCGGACGAAACCGTAAGCGCCGAAAGATCAGCATTAGCGCTTGGCGGAGCTGCTCTTACTACATTTATATTATACGTCTTCTGCGTTGTGCCGTTTTCGGCGGTTACTACTATGCTAAAGTAATTGTTTCCGACGTTAAGAGACTTGTTTCCATCGCCGGATACGGAAATTGCATTCGCATCGGCAGCAGTAGCCGAAATAACAATATCTTCCACGCTATTAGCCACATTTACCGTATAAGATGTTGTGCCGGCATTGAAGGCAGGCGATAGAGAGCCGGGCGAAACACTCAGCGCCGAAAGATTCGCATTATTGCTTAATGGCGCCTGTACGGTTATTATGCAGGTAGCAGTAAAACTTCCGTCGGCAGTTGTTACTGTGATAGTAGCAGAGCCTGCAGTTTTAGCGGTTACTTTGCCGCTTTGGTTTACAGATGCGACTAAGTTATTGCTCGAAGACCACGAAACAGATTGATTTGTGGCATTTGAAGGCAAAATTGTTGCGGTTAATTGCAACTCGTTGCCTATGGTCAAAGTTTCCGACGTATGATTGAGAGAAACCGACGCCACATTTACCGGCGGCGTCTGATCGCCTACCGACAAGTAATCATAGACTCCAACTCCACCATACATGATTTTCCATGTACTTCCTCCGTCTGTAGAATAAACTATCCGAAGCCTGTCATCACTTTCCATGGTGTCCGTTACCTTGCAGTTATAAAATACAAGTTCACTGTACAACGTACTAAAATTCAAAGATATATTATATTTCGGTTGTAATATTTGCTTAATCACGTCGGATGAAGTAACTAATGCCACTCCTACTTGTCCTGTAACAGTATTAGGCGCAAAATTTTGAACCGCACCAACAGTTACATCAAAATATTGATCCTTTACTACATTAGTAACAGTTTTTGACATACCTGTTCTGCCGCCGTAATTAGTGATACGAAGCGGAGGAACATCAACAGAACTTTTAAGTCCTATTACCATACCCTGGTCTGAATTATAATAATATCCGCCGGTCGGATTTAATGCGCTTAACGGATAATATCCGTTAAAATAACCACTCCATCCCCAATTCATATAAAAATTATCGCCGCTATAACCTTCACATATAAAAGCATGTCCGCCTGAACCCTGCCCCATGTATATTATCGGATGACTACCATTTAATTCTTGCTTCATAATATCCATCCATTCCGAATAGTAAGCGTCTTTCATAAGCAAATGCGCACTGCTCTGGAATCCGAAAGTGTTGATAAGAGCGGTAAACATACCTTGAAAAGACGTTGACGTACTGCTAACGCCATAATTTGCACCGGCTGCAACTCCGCAATCAGACATCAATGTCGCAACAGCATTGTTTTGAGTATCGTTAACATATTCGGCTGTTGTTAAAGGCATATTAGCATAATCATAAGAACCCTGATTATAGTATTTCATAACAATAGCCATAGATGTTGCAACGCAGCCGGTAAGTGTCTGTTGCAGCCCTTGCATCGGACATTTCAGGTTATAAGGCGCTCTTTGATCCCATTCCGCAGTCCCCATTGGCCCGCTTCTGAGCGAGGCCTTTTTCAGGACTGTTCCCGATTGCAGGTCGTTCCATTCCGGATCGGTCGTTAGATCAGGATTATTTATTGCGTAATCTATCTCTTTTTGATAGCCGTCGAGCCATTCCTCAAGAGCCGGCGGCAGATTGTTTACGTCAAAATTGCCTTTCATTGAATATCCCAAAACGGGACGCGCCTTATCATCGCCGGAAACGATTATAAATCCCTCGTTACCAATATTCAGCACATAGTAATAAGTAACTTCCGCCGCCGATGAACGAAGCGAGAGCTTCGGTTTAGCCTCATAAGCGAGGGCAAGGTTAATCCCTTGAACTCCGCTGCGCAAAGTTATATTATCCGAACTTTTCAGATAAGTCTCGGCAACTTTGGTCGCCATGCCTAAATTCACACGCTCAGCATGTACGAAACACACTGATAACAATAAAATTGCAAGTAAAAATGTCTTTCTCATCTCTATATTTCTTTTTCTATTTTATAACGGTTACGGTTGGCGGCATTACGCGAGATAAGTTCGCCGATAAAACCGGCAAGGAATAGCTGAGTACCTATAATCATCGCCGTCAACGAAATGAAAAAATAAGGCGAGTTAGTAACTAAAGGCCTCAAATCGCCGTTTAATATTGACATCAGTTTGGCGACCAGCACGACCACAAGCGCCACTAAGCCGATAAAAAACATTATGCTGCCCCAAAGGCCGAAGATGTGCATCGGTTTCTTGCCGAACTTCGATGTGAACCACAATGTTATAAGGTCGAGGTAGCCATTAAAGAAGCGGCTCATACCAAACTTGGTGTTACCGTACTTGCGTGCCTGATGCTGTACAACTTTCTCGCCAATATTCTGAAAACCGGCGATTTTAGCCAGATACGGGACATAGCGGTGCATATCGTTATATACCTCGATATTCTTGACTACATCAAGTTTGTAGGCTTTCAATCCGCAGTTGAAATCATGCAGACGAACGCCCGAAAACTTACGAGCCGTAGCGTTAAACAGTTTCGAGGGCAGATTTTTTGTCAGCCTGTTATCATAACGCTTTTTCTTCCAACCCGATACGAGGTCGTAGCCTTCCTCTTTTATCATGCGATAGAGTTCGGGGATCTCGTCCGGACTGTCCTGAAGGTCGGCGTCCATAGTGATGACTACTTCGCCCTGTGCGCGTTGGAAACCGCAGTGCAGAGCCGGCGACTTACCGTAATTGCGTCTGAACTTGATGCCTTTGACGTCGGGCGATTGTGCGCCGAGCGCTTCGATGATCTCCCACGAAGCATCGGTACTGCCGTCGCTGACAAAAATAATCTCATACGAGAAACCGTTAACACTCATCACTCGCTTTATCCAATCGTAGAGTTCGGGCAGTGATTCGGCCTCGTTGAACAGAGGTATGATAACTGAAATATCCATTCTTTACTAAATTTTGAAGGGGCAAAGATATGAAAAAATTATAACTATTTTAGCGTTCTGTTGATTTTGCATACTTTTCTGACGATATGACCGTACTCCGAAATGCCTTCAATAACAACCGAATATGTCGTTTCGCCGTCTGCCGTAAAGAAATCAAGCGCTACTTCGCCTGTCTCCAAGACCTCGACGTCGGGCTTCCAATAAATGGTTGTACGCAAGTCGGGAATACGGCTGTCGGGATTGACGTCGTATCTGGGAGAATAAAATTCCACATGTTTGTGATATCCGAGCGGTATGAAAAAGTCGCTGATATTTTCGCTTTTTCTCTTCACTTTAGTCTGGTCGAAGCCTTCTTTCGTAGATATGACAAGAGCTCCTGAGCCTGCGCTGGTACCAAACATCACTCCGGCTGAAGCGTCTTTTATCAGGAAAATATCTGCTACGTCCTCTACGGGCATCGTAAATACGTCGAAATCTTCATAAGGCGTATCATCTATGACAATCAGCGGAGCGCCCTGACCGCGCACCGAGAGTTGGTCGCCCAAAACCATCAATCCCGGTATCTGCATCAACAATATCCTCATATCATGGATTTTGCGCAGCTCGATGTCTTTTTCGGTCAATACACTTCCACTTGAGGACACAACCGAATAATACCGCGATTTTGATTCCGGCGGCTTATACTTTGCCACGATCTCTACCTCTGCAAGATTGACGATTCGCATACCATGTTCGGAAGTATAGCGTTCTTCCGATTTAGCAATATAATTCTGCATCGAATCTATCTCAAACGCTTCCTTGTAAGGCACTTGAAGGGTAACATCGGCAAAAGGCTCGGTCTTATCCATCTCAAGAAAAACACGAGTGCCGCCCTTCTTTGTTTCGGCTTGCACGATAAACCTTGTCCCTTCCTCGTATTCGATATTATCCAAGACAAATCGACCTTTCTCGCCGGTCTTAATAACATGCGGAGCAATCATCGAATCGTTCATCGCAATAATCGAAATAAAACCTTCCTTGAGGGAAGTAAACATACCGTCAGCCTTGCCTGATATTGTCTGCGTAGTTTCTAAAGGCAATGACGGACTTGTAATCTTGCCCTTTATCACATCTACAATCGGATATCGACGCCAGCCTTGCGTCATCATCAGCAAATCAGATATATATTGGGCTGAACGTCCGGGACGAAAATAATTTGACGGATTCTCAATATGCCCTTTCAACTCTGAGGTCAGCAGCAAGGTAGTCAATATAGTATAGCAAGTATCGGGCTGAACATCGTTGTCGTCGGTTACGGCAATAGCCAAATTACCGCCAAGCGGAGTTTGGTTGGCGTCGGTCAGTTTTATTTTCGCCTCTACATGTTGCCTTTTAAGATAATTTTCCTTATCGGCGACGAAATCTATCTGTCCTGTTTCGGCGGGCGAATAACTGAATGTCAGGCGCTCGCCAAGTATGTTTTTTGCTTCGTCGAAAAGTATAAAATGACAGACTCCGGATGGCAACATGCTTTTTTCAAAAAGAACATAGTCATTAGCCCAATCCCACTCCTGACAATAAATGACGGCGCCTCGGATATGCGCAAGCACATACAGTTTATCAGTACGCGAATAATCGGATGATTTGCCGATAGAAGCATATAACTTGTCGCCGGCCCATTTTAATTTCAGGCCGCAGTAATTATTCACAGCTTGGGGCAAGTCGAAACGCTTTGTTTTATTCTTGCTGTTGATACATTCGGCATAATATTTTTTGCCCGGCTGAACGTCTAACTGAAACGCACCCATTCCGTTAATCGAACTGCGCGAATTGAGCAAAGCCGTACCGCTGTCGTCGAATATATTCACCTCGACCTCTTCCGATAAACCGTTTGAGCCTAAAGCCTTTAATGCTACAAAATTATTTGTGCCCGTTATCAAATGTCCGCCTTCGGGAAAGAAAGCGACGTCGAAATCGTCTTCAGGATAAGGAACAGCAAAATAACGGGTATAAATGCGGTTGTCGAACTGAAATTTCATCGTCAGCGTTCGGCGCTTGTCCCGATTACGAACCTGAAATTTGATATGTCCGATAGAATCGTTGTCGAAGTCGGCTTTACGCCATGAGTCATTATTAATTTTAAACCTGAAATCGGACGGCTCGAAAATCTTCAATGTGCGTTTGTTTTTCACGCTGATTGCTGCCAGAATATCATCATTATTAAATGTATAATTGATATTAATATCAAAATATACCGACATCGGATCGATTATTCTGAGCGATTTCTTGTAAAAATATTCTTCGCCGCTGTTCTTCATATACAGCGTGTATGCCCGCAGCATAAAATTACCCTCCACCAGACCTTCATCGGTAGCGAGACTGCCGTAAAACAGCCCTAAACTG
>JAITNE010000108.1 GCA_031290635.1 Tannerella sp.
TGCGAAATATACCGCCATTAGGAGATAACGGCAAATCGGAAATAGCTGGTTTTTGACCGGCAAAATACTCGTCAAGCCATTTTTTCGTATTGGTAAATAAGGGTAAATCCTGTTTTTCAATCATCTCTGTCGTTACGGTATTACCAAAATTTTTTTGTTGCTCCATCCACAAACCAACGAGGTCTTCCCCATTGCTCGCCAACATAAGCGAACCTAATGGTGATGAATAATGGGTCGAATAAAATTTGTTTGTTATCATATTGTTATATTAAAATTACGCGGCAAAGGTACGCTTTTTATTTCAATCGTTTCGCTAAATTTTTAGCTTCGCTCGTGCTACACCCTTTTCTCTTGCTTCAATATCGCGGCGAGTATGGCGGTAAAGATATCCGCTGATGCGACAGATGAGTATGGGAGCGCCATTTTTTCATTGCCGTTTTCATCCAGCAGATAGATATTGTCCGTCCAATCCCCGATTTTCACGCTGTCCGTTTTCTCTAATTTGAACGTTTGAGCGTCAATAGTTATGCTATCAATAGATAAAAACAACGGTTTGAAATGCTTATCTATCTTAGTAATATCGGAAACCGATATCGCCAAAAAATTGTTCTTCAAGAGCCGTTTTTTCTCGACAAAATTAAAACTCACTCTTCGTCCCTCTTCTATGAGATTCCATAGCGCCTTGCCTCGTTGTTCTGTATGCAACTCTCTGAATATCCCAAGCAGTTCGGCGCTGTTATGTATCTGAGGAGTGATGTAACTCCATTCTCCGCTACTGCTTTTTCGATATGCCAAGCCGTAGTGTTCGGGGTCGAGCATCGCAGCCATACTACCGCCAACAGCAAAAATGAGGACGTCCTCTATCTCGGAGAACAAGAGCGAAATATCCTCTTTGCCTTTCTCTTTTTTGACAATGCCGTTTTCATACAGCCAAAAAGAGTATTTTATATTTTGAAATTTAAACGCAACCCATACAAGAAAGAGTGCGATAAGGAGGATGCCGCCGCCTATCAAGCCAAGCAATGTAGCGGGGTTTTTGAATGGACCCAAACCGCTGAAATGCACATCCGGTGAACTTACAACCGAGATAGCCCATAAGCAAAATATCCCAATGCAGGCAAGTACTGTCGCCGTTGCGATTAGCCCGACAAAAGCGGCGCGTTTTGGACGATAGCTGTTTGCTAAACTGCCTAACTCTATACTATTACTCATATCTCAACTTTAGTTGTGAATCTGATAGTAGTATGGAATGTTTATTCCAATTCGGAAGCCTTAACGTGGAAGACACGTCCGTTGCGGGAGAAAACCAATTCGCCATCCGACTTCTTGCGTTCCCTGACAAGGCGTTGAAATGCCAAGTGGGCGCCTTTAACTATAATTTCTTCGAACTTACTGAGTTCACGCTCGTTCATAATCTTTTAATTTATTGTAAATAAATAAGTTACTTATCTCTGTACCCTCTTTTCTTGAGCCTTTGGCTATGATTTCCATCGGCGAAAGTGAGTTGTCTGTTATCATCCAGTAATCACATATCGGCACGTATAAATCAAAGAGGTTCCAAATCCCTGCTTTATAGCGCCGACGTATGGTCGCTTCGCTTACATTATGTCCTCCGGAGGCTACGCGATTCTTTACTCTTTCAACCGCCAAGTCGGGCGTGTTGAGCCAGAAAAAAAGCAATGTAACGTAGTAGCCGGTGGCTTGCGCATCTTTGATTAGTCTGGCTATCGAACGGCTTGCCAAAGTAGTCTCTAATGCGAACGTTTCGGATATGTCGATCAGCTCTCTGATTCGCTTGTACATAATACGGCTTGCTTCGACTGCAACTGCCATCGTATCGGCGTTGAATGGCGATAAGCCTTTGGCTATCTCGTCGGAGTTAACAAACTCGCGACAACTCAACATCTCCGGTAAAATGGTGTAAGACGCTGTTGTCTTACCTGCACCGTTGCATCCTGATATTATGTATAAGTCCGGCACGTTTTTTTTCGTTTTAGCGGTACAAAGATACGGAGTATTTTTTTACTGACAAAATTTCGTTTCGTCCAAAATTCTGGGGATTTCGTCCTCGTTTATGAGAGTTTTGTCCCAGAGTCCGCTATAAATCAATCATCTCTCGCATAACCATGTCTGAAAGGAACCAATTTTCCGCAGAAACTTTAACATTATCACCCTGCATTTTTAACAATTTTCTATATTTCAAAGCCTCCGTTTTGGCCAAAAATCGGCTTGTACGGACGTCGCCGAAGGAGGCTCGAAGTTCGGAAATCGACACTCCCTGCATGGTGCGCAAGCGGGTGATAAGATGATCGTTGTAGCGCATACGCTCGTCTAAATGCTCGATTTCAGCAGGAAGTTGCTCTTTTTCAAGCGATTGTATATAGTCCTCGAGCGAGGCTATGTTCCATGAGCGAGTAAGGCCGTTGTAGGAATGAGCCGAAGCGCCAAGTCCGATGTAATGCGTGCCGTTCCAATAGGACGTATTATGCTGTGAGACAAGTCCTTGTGGATGCTCCGGAGTTGGTTTGGCAAAGTTGGATATTTCGTAATGTATGTAACCGGCTTTTGTCAGCTCGTCTCTTTGTATATTGTACAATATTTCATTAGCCTCATCATCAATAAGTTGTAATCCTCCTTGTTCTTTTATTTTATACAGGGCAGTACCTTCTTCGTAGGACAGATTATATGCCGAGAGATGCGGTAAATCAAGGGCGATAGCTTGCTCTAAGTTGCGTAGCCAGCGTTTGGGCGTTTGTCCGGGCAGACCGTATATCAAGTCTATGCTGATATTGTCAAATCCCGCATCACGACAGCGATTTACGGCATTGATGGCGTCCTGAGCCGAGTGTCTGCGTTTCAGAAAGTTCAAATCATCGTCGTCGAAGCTCTGAACGCCTATACTTATGCGATTAAAAGGGAGCAGTCGCAATGAATCCACATACGCAGAGGTCAAATCGTCAGGATTGGCCTCGATAGTAGTCTCAATGCTATTGGCGTCGAAGTTTTTATCTATAGCGTCGAACAGGCGTCGAAATTGCGTAGCCGTCAGCAGCGAGGGCGTACCGCCGCCAAAATAGATGGTTCGGATTGGGTCGGCGACGCTGCGCAACTCCATTTCGCGTATCAATGCAGAGACATAGCTATCCCGACGTTGCAGGTTGGTATTGGAGTAGAAGTCGCAATAGATGCAGCGTTTAGCGCAAAATGGAATATGTATGTAGAGACCGGACAATTGATTACACCCCTTTCAAGATATGCCGAATCAGGTGGTACGCGATACGAACGACCGTTATCAGCGCATAAATGACGATAGTGAGAGCTAACGTCCAGAGTATCTGCGTATATAACTCCGACCATTCTGTCTTGTAAATGATGATAGCTGCGAGGTTGAGCAGGAAAGCCAAACCAAAAGAGGCCGCCAGCCATCTTAGTTCCGCCTTTTGACGTTGTGATGTTATAATGATGTCTTTCATTGCGTTTATATTTCGAGTTCTTTTGGGAAATGTACGATTCTGTTTTCTTCCATAGCCTGTAGCCCAAGCAAGGCCAGCACTGAAGAGTAGTATGCCTCGCTTACGAGGTGGTCGTTCTTTTGACCTGTGATAGCTGCATTGCAGAAAGCCGTCAGCAGTTCTAAAGAGCCGTCGTCGGCAGCGCCTATCGACGAAGCGCCGCTCGTAGTACTAACATTATCAACTACATAATAGCCTTTATTGATTGACGCTGTCTCGGGCACCCAGCTTGGTCCGGCAAAGGAGACTTTATCGAATATATTATGCTCTATCTGGTTGATTAACTGCAATATACCCGGTGCAGGGCTGGCTTCCTCGAAGTAATACTTGCCTTTTTCGAGTTCCATAGTCCCTTTGTCGCCCATTATCAGCTCTTCAAGACCGAGAAATTTGTTTGAGATAACTGATTCATACGACATTTTGACGCCGTTTGGATAGCGATAGACGAGGCTGATGCTGTCGAACACTTCGCGACCGTCTTTCCAATAAATCAAGTCGCCATAGCCGGTAACGCTTTCGGGGTGCATGCCCAGCGCCCAGTCGCCAACCTGCAACTGATGTGCGGCCAGCTCTGTAACTAATCCCGCCGAGCTATCGCGATAGAGACGCCAATTGATTTTGCGTTCCAAATCGGATGAAGGCACAGGGCGACGCCAATCGTTATTGCGATACCAATAGGCTCGCATGTTGGTAATAGTGCCTATCAAACCGCTATGTATCAACTCTATAGCGCGTATATATTTAGGGTCGAAAAGTCGTTGCTGACCGATGAACATTACTTGGTCGCTGCTTTTGTAGGCGTCATAGACATGGCGGCAACCGTCGAGTGTGAGTGCAACGGATTTCTCGCAAAAGACATGCTTGCCCGCTGCCAGAGCGTCGATTGTCATCTGCTCATGCTCGTTGAGGGGCGTAACTATTATCACAGCATGAACGTCTTTGTTGTCAAGCAGTTGAAGGTAGTTATCGTAAGTTTTAGCTTGCGGATAGAGGGCGAGAGCCTGATGCAGGTTAGGAGCGTAGTTGTCGCAGAGCGCTACTACTTCGACATGCGGCATAAGTAGCATGTTATTAAGGTGATACATGCCGCGAGAGCCGGTACCAATCATACCAAGGCGTAATTTCGCGCCCGAAGCCGTAGCTGAGGCTGCCTCGACCGATGTTTTGGCGCACGACTGTAGCCATGGGAACATTGCGGTAAGCCCCCCTAATCCTAACGTCTTGACGAAATCTCGACGATTAAAAACTTCTAAATCCAACTCTTTTATCATCTCAATCTATATGTTTGTTTTAAAGTAAAATTCTTCAACCACAGCGGCTCGGCTTCCTCGCCGGAGGCTATCCATGCAGTCGTCAGCGTCTCGGCGTCAAGCGGGTCTTCGGCTTCGATGGCTACTATTGTTCGGCCTTCGACTAAAGTCGCCTTAGCAGG
>JAITNE010000184.1 GCA_031290635.1 Tannerella sp.
TCGTTGAGCGGCATAAAGTCGTTGAACGACAGTTCGCCTCTGACTAATATTGTGTTATTTATCTGTATTTCAACAGGTTTAGTCCGGAACGTAAAAGATTTTTCATCTATGCGAAACGAGAACTCGAAATTGGAGTATTTCTTCTCAACATCTATCAGTTTGCCCAGAGCAAAAGTAGCGTTATAAACGTTTCCGGGTTTCAATTCGCCTGTTTCGGGGATGAACTCGACGCGGTTTGCCGTTTCCCAACGCGCCACACCTTTTACGGCCGGCGAGAAAGAGAATAACTTAGTGTCAATCACCTTGTTAAACTCATAGTCAGGGTGATTGTCGGTCAGCTCGATAACTACAGTAGAGCCGGCCGATACCGAGCCGCCGGTAAAAGCCGAGATATAGGAAGCAAACTCGGCTGTGGGTATAATATTCTTTGTCTGCCGGCACGAATCCAGCAGTCCGATAGCTGCAAACGCAGCCACAATCATCAAAATACTTGTCGTCTTTTTCATTTTTTTGTTATTATGGGTTGCAAAGATACGATTTTCTTTTCATCATTCAAAAATATTTCTTTACCTTTGTGCCCGAATAAATAATAAATATAGAATATACTATGGAGATATTAGAAAGACTTATAGCAGATAAACTGCTGCAAATCAAAGCCATAAAGTTACAGCCGGAAAACCCTTTCACTTGGGCTTCAGGCTGGAAATCGCCTATTTACTGCGATAACCGCAAGACGCTTTCATACCCGTCTATCCGCACTACTATCAAGATAG
Organism: Tannerella sp.; assembly: GCA_031290635.1. Taxonomy (GTDB): domain Bacteria; phylum Bacteroidota; class Bacteroidia; order Bacteroidales; family Tannerellaceae; genus Tannerella. The sequence continues at coordinate 774 of JAITNE010000184.1, forward strand.
AGCTTGCCCGCGTCATCAGTGAACAATTTCCGGAAACAACCGCTGTTGCAGGCGTCGCTACGGGCGCTATAGCACAGGGCGCTTTAGTGGCCGACTTGCTGGGCTTGCCTTTCGCCTATATCCGCTCCGAACCTAAAGATCACGGCTTGGAAAACCTTATCGAAGGCGAGTTGAAGCCCGACGCCAAGGTAGTCATAATCGAAGACCTTGTATCGACCGGCGGCAGCAGCCTCAAAGCCGTTAAAGCAGTGCGAAATTTCGGATGCGAAGTAGTAGGTATGGTTGCAATTTTCACACATGGTTTTCCGATAGTCGAAAAACGTTTCAAGGAAGCTAAAGTGCGGCTAATCACACTGTCCAACTATGACGCCGTGATTGAAGAAGCCCTGCGTACCGACTATATCGGCAAGGACGACGTAGCTATCCTGCAAGAATGGCGCAAAGCTCCTGAGATATGGAACACTTAATAATCAGATAGATGGCAGATTTCACAAGCGAAATAAAAACTATACCTCACAGTGACGAGAAGGTCTTTACCCTGCTGTCAGACCTCTCGAACCTCGAACGGCTCAAAGCGCAGATACCGCAGGATAAAATCAGCGATTTCACTTTCGACAGCGATACTTGCAGTTTCAACGTCGCTCCGGTAGGGCGGATAGAGTTCAAAATAATCGAGCGCGAACCTAACAAGACGATAAAACTAATGACTACTAACTCGCCTGTGCATCTACAGATGTGGATTCAACTCCGACAAGTAGCCGAAAATGATACGCGGATGAAGATGACCGTTCGCGCCGAGCTTAATGCTTTTCTCAAGCCGATGGTCTCGAAACCCTTACAGGAAGCCGTCAATCGCATCTCGGATGTTATAGCGCAATTACCGTATTAATATGGCACAGAAACTTTGGGAAAAAGGCGCTAAAGTGGACGCAGATATTGAGCGTTACACCGTCGGGCGCGACCGCGAAATGGATTTGTATCTCGCTAAGTACGACGTGCTTGGCTCAATGGCGCATATCACTATGCTCGCCTCGGCAGGCTTGCTCGACAAGGCAGAATTGAAGCCGCTTTTGGATGAGTTACGCAGTATATATAATCTGGCTGAAAGCGGACGTTTTGTTATCGAAGAAGGCATCGAAGATGTTCATTCTCAGGTAGAATTGATGCTGACGCGGCAACTTGGCGATGCAGGCAAAAAAATTCATAGCGGCCGCTCGCGCAATGACCAGATACTGCTCGACCTCAAACTCTTCACTCGTGCGCAGATACAGGAAATAGTAGCGCTTATCGGCGATCTCTTCGATACCCTTATCAGTCGGAGCAACCGCTATAAGGATGTTATGATGCCCGGATATACTCACCTGCAGATTGCCATGCCGTCCTCATTCGGACTGTGGTTTGGCGCTTATGCCGAGAGCCTCGCCGATGACCTCCAACTGCTGCTCGCCGCTTATCGTATATGCAATCGCAATCCACTCGGCTCGGCTGCCGGCTATGGCTCTTCATTCCCGCTGAACCGCACGATGACGACTGCGCTACTCGGCTTTGATTCAATGAATTACAACGTCGTCTATGCCCAGATGGGACGCGGCAAGATGGAGCGTACAACGGCTTTCGCAATGGCCGGAATAGCCGCCACGCTATCCAAACTCGCCTTCGACGCCTGCCTCTTCAACAGTCAGAATTTCGGCTTCGTCAAACTGCCCGAAGCATACACTACCGGCTCAAGCATCATGCCTCACAAGAAGAATCCCGACGTATTCGAACTGACCCGCGCCAAGTGCAACAAACTGCAAGGCTTGCCCCAACAGATCACGCTTATAGCCAACAATCTCCCTTCGGGTTATTTTCGCGACTTGCAGATAATAAAGGAAGTATTTTTGCCCGCATTCGATGAAATAAAGGACTGCCTTGTAATGACTACGCGAATGATGGCTGAAATCACGGTAAACGAGCATAACCAGGACGACCCCAAATATGCGCCTATTTTCAGCGTCGAGGAAGTAAATCGTCTTGTCCTCGAAGGTATGCCTTTCCGTGATGCTTACAGGAAAGTCGGTCTCGACATCGAAGCCGGTCGCTTCGTGCCTGACACAAATATCCATCACACCCACGAAGGCAGTATCGGCAATCTCTGCAATGACGCCATCACTGCTTTGAAACAAGAGATAATCAGCCGCTTCGACTTCGACAAGGTCAACCAGGCGGAACAAAACCTGCTGCTGCGATGAGGCGTTTTGTGTTTATGCTGATTGCGTCTTTTGCCT
>JAITNE010000224.1 GCA_031290635.1 Tannerella sp.
TCACCCCATGAAGAGCGCAGCATGGCGATTACGGCGTATTCACCGGCATTTGACGCCGTCAATCCACTCCATCTAACCTGACCTTCGGCGATTCCGCCTTTCGTGAGCTGCGGAATGTAGTCGATAACAATAGTCGGCTCTTCAGCATGCAAGTTACTTGTCAGTGCGCCCGGCAATATCGCTGCGGCAATACATCTAACCATTAATGATAAATACATTTTTTTCATAATACAATTTCCTTTCTATTTTTAATTAATATCGGCTGCAAAGGAACGGAATTATTTTATACCGGAAGGTACACAAAAGTAGGATTTTTTTTATATCCCGTCTATCTCTACCGTTATTTCAGCGCCGTCTCTTCCGCTCGACTTTATCCTTATCTTTCCGCCGCAGGCAGCGAGTCTGGCTCTGACGTTATGCAATCCTGCGCCGTCAGTATTGGCTGCGGGGTCGAAGCCGTGGCCATCATCCTTAACTGTGAGCACGACCTTGTGTTTCTCCTGAATAAGACTGACTTTGACGGCAGTGGCTTCGGCGTGCTTGCAGGCATTGTCGATCAGCTCTATCGCTACTAAATAAATGGTTACTTCAACCTTCCTTTCTATCCGCACGTCCTCTCCTTTGTAGTAGAATCCGACTAAGGGCAGCAGCTTCACGCAGTAGTCTTCGACGGCGCTACGCAGTCCGTAGTGCAGCAGGGTTTCGGGCAACAGACTGCTCGTCTGGCGGCGCAGTTCGTCTATCGACTTCTTGAGCAGCTCGCGCACTACCGGCAGATTCTCCGCTCTACCCAGATTAAGATTGGCTGCCGCAAGCATCCCGCCGATATTGTCGTGCAGTTCCTGACCTATCCGTTGTCGCACGGTCGATTCCGTTTCGATAGCCGTGTTAGCCGCCGCCAGCATCATCTCTTTCCGCGAGATACGACGCTTCATTATATACAGGAAGCACGCCAGCAGAAGCACAGCGCCCAGCAGCAGCAGCAGCAGTTGAGTCTTTCGCTGCGACGACTTCAGGGCGACGATTTCAGCATCCTTCATGTCGGTCTCATACTTGACTTCGAGGTCGGAGATAAGCCTTTGCGCGTCCTGAGCCGAATGTTCGCGGTTAAAGATTTCATTGCGGTGCATAAAGTACGACGCTTCGGCGGGCATGTCGAGATGCGTGTAAGCCAGCGCCAGATTGAGGGTTACGGCGCGATTCATGTCGGCATTCAGCGAATCGGCAGTCCACGCCTTCAGCGCTGTCTCTTCAGCTTCGGCATAACGCCCTGTCGCCAGGTAAACATCCGACAGTCCCACCCAGGCATTCACAAACATGCTCGGATCTTTCAGAAACTCCGCCAGCTTCAGCGAACGTTCTGCATATTCCAAAGATTTATCACAGTCATTCTTATCCAGAAAAATCTTCGACAGCAGATTATACTTCGCAGCATCTTCTACCGTCGTAAGAGTCACGTTAAAATCGCCCGTTTTACGCAGCATATCCAGCGCGAGGTCGGGTTGATGCAGCGCGTGATAGGTCGCGGCGAGCTGCACATAGCAGTTACGCATCTGAAATTGATCGCCGGTCAGACCGAGCCGTTCGCCCATCTCTATCCCGCGTTTGAGGTACTTGACGGCTTGCTCGTAGTTATGCAGACTGCAGTTTATTTCTCCCACATTTCCGTAGATATTCATCAGATTATTATGGTCGCCGTCTTTTTCCATCAGTGCAGCAGCCTTCAGATAGTACTCGATGGCGGTAAGATACTTTCCCTGCCGTGCGTACAGGAAGGCGAACATGTTAACAGCCATCAGTTCTGTCTTTACATCGGGGATACTGAGGGCAAGCTCCGTTTCCATGTCGAGAACAATACGGGCGGAGTCGTATTTCGACTGAAAAGTATATGCCACCGACATGAAATGAAGGAATGCAGCCCGGTCTTTCCGTCTGTCCGACCCCTCCGTCATAGCGAGGCCACGCTGTGCAAACAGTAAAGTCCGCTCCATGTCGAAAGCCGAGAGCGCCGGCAGCAGTTCCTTAAGCTGACGGATGCGTTCGTCCGACGCGACAGGTTTCTCATTCATCACCTTCAGCAGCGAATCGGCATAAGCCACTACAACGTCCACCTGCGCTTCGCACGGGCTTGCCGCCATGCAAAGAAAGCATACTACAAAGTGTCTTATCCTTTTCATTCGATATTCTTCGGGCTATTCTACCAATTTTGCTCTGAAAGCCATAGCTACAAGGTGATGGACGTTCCGCGCGCCCATTTTTTTGCATAATCTATCCTTGCGATCATTGACGGTAGCGAGGCAGCGGAAGATTTTTTCGGCGATTTCCTGCCCGGTATCGCCGTTTGCCAGCCATTGCAGCATGAGGAGGTCGTCGGCGCTCAAGTCGCCCCTGTCATCATTAACCTTGTCCATGAGTTCCTGAGCTTCTTTGCTGAGATACTCTTCGCCGTGATAGACGGCTTCGATGCAGGCAATAAGTTCCGTATGCCTGACGCCTTTGACGACATATCCCAGCGCCCCGTTCTGTTTGGAGTGGGTGATGTCCGAGAAGTTATTGCTCACCGTAAGGATGATAACTTTCATGGCAGGATATTTCTTCCTTAGCTCCCGACAGTAATCGATGCCGTTCTCGTCGGCTTCACCCGCTTTAAACTGCTTGTCGAGCAGGACAACGTCCGGCTGCGACCTCAACAGAGCGAATCTGAACGAAGGAATATCATGGAAGATAGCCGTAGTGATAGCGACGCCCGATTTATCAATTACATTCCTGAAACCATTGGCCACGATCTCGTGGTCTTCGACGATTTGAACCCTGATCTTTTGCCTGATACCTTCTGTAGCATGTACTTTATCCATATTAATTATTTTGAAATAAACTTCGACAAAGGTAGCAATAATTTTCGAGACCGCGCACCCTGCTTTTGAAGTATTTTGCATTATTTTGCGGCTTAAACCGAAAAATCCTACAAAAGTATGGTTTTTTGCAAGAATGAAGTCCGTAATTTTGCGCCGAATATTAACCGCCGAAAGGCACTAAAAACAATTATCAAGATGAAAAAAGTTCTTTTAACGACACTCCTCCTGATAGCAGGAGCTACAGCAACAATGTTTGCTCAAGACGTTATCCACCTGAAGTCGAACAAGGTGATAAACGCTTATGATGTAAAGTTCGTCGGCAAGTACATCACCTACAAAAAGGCTGACGACGACAGCGGCCGCTCTTCCCGCATCCTGCAGGATCTTATTTGCAAGATAGTCTATGAAGACGGCGAAGAAGACATTATTGACCCCGACTGCGACGACCTTGAAGAGGACGAACCCGTGCCTGCTCCCCGCCGCCAAACCACGTCCACGACCCCCGTCCGTCGTCCCGCCACGCAGTCGTCTCAGCGCCCGACCACTTCTTCCGGTAATCGCGACGCCGGAACTGCTCGCCGGCAACAGCCCACGACCGTCAACCGTCGCCCGGCCGTTGCCCGTCCCGCCGACGACTACGCCCCCGCCGCCGACTACGAACAGCCCTTCCGCCGCAACACCGTCGGGCTAAACATCGGCGTTGCCTCTTTGTTTGAAGAGATTGACGGCCTGGAATCTGCCGGTCTGCACTTCGCCTTGCAGTACGGTCTGTTCTTCACGCGGAACATGGGGATGAACTTCCAGTTTTTCGGCAACAACTACTCATCGTCCTCCTCCTACAGCGATTGGGGCGTTCAGCATGACGGCCTTTTATTAGGCCCGTTAATGGCCATACCTCTGTCACGCACCCGTAAAGCGGAGTTGTTCCTGAAGCCCGCCATTGGCGTAGGATGGGCAAACGCATTAGACGACGGCAGCATCAAAGGCGACTCCTTCGGATTCGGTCTTGCCCTGGGCATGGGAGGCGCATTCCGCTTTAACCTCGGCACACGCTTCGCCCTCAGCGTCGATTTGGACATATACTACGGCTCTGTTGACGACTCCAACGAATACGTCAAGGTTTACGACAGCAAGTTCACCTCCGCCGCCTTCTCCGTCGGAGCATACTACAGGTTCTGAAAGGACGCCGCCGCCTCATTCCCGTGAGGGGATACATATAAATAGAAACCGCAGAATCCACACATTTTATCCCCGATGGGGGTTCACATTCAAAGAACGTATCCGTTTTGTTGTGAACCCCCTGCGGGGAAATAACAGGAGGGAATATTGCCATGAATCCCCTGCCGGGGATAGAGAATGACCCGGCGGGAAACAAAAAACCCGCTCCGAAGGTCGGAGCGGGCACAGTACAATTAATAAATGCCCAGCCTTCAAACAGGTTTGGGAGTAATCGGTTTGACGGCGACAAGGGTTGATTTTTCAGAGACATGCTTTGATTGGGCAGGGGCAAGCCCGGCCCCTGCATCGGCATACGCATTTGCAAAAACCTCCTTATTCTTTCAATCGCCGTCCGTTGACAGCTATGGAACGATAGTGCTGCCCACTTCGCTGAACGGGCCGCGTTGACCTTTCT
>JAITNE010000227.1 GCA_031290635.1 Tannerella sp.
GCTTGAGGACGAGCCGGAACAGCGGAGAGGTAGCGTCAAAGACCTTGCTTCCCATGTTGTTCGTCGAAAACAGTCCGTAACCTCTGGCGTGCGAATGTGCCGGATAACCAGCGTTGGAAGGATGGTCGATGATGGCAAGGGTGATCGGCTCGTCGTGTTTAACCGCCGACAAACTCACCCAGCGAGTCGGTTTACCCCAGACGTCGCCTTTCTCCAGACCCTCGCTGTTGCGATACAGACCGTTGATGCCGTCGTTATTCAGCTGGGGAACGGCGGTCGGATTACCTTTGGCGTCGAGGAAAACCTCCGGTCTGTCCGACGGCTCTTCAAAGGCGCGGTCAACGCGGAGGGCAATCATCCCTTCCTTGTTGTCGGTGAAAACGACCGTGTCTGCTTCGGCTCTCAGAGTAGTTGTACGCTCGATTATGCGCCGGTCAACATCACCCTTGAAAATAAAAACGGTCTCTTCCTTCAGCAAAACATTCTCCTTAGAATCAACCCAATCGCAAGCAACCCGCAGAAGACCCTGTTGAGCTTCGTTTTGGATTTGAAGGATAGCGCGGTGGCGAACCGAACCGTAACCTGACTTCTTGTCAGCCGGTATAGCGTAGGAATTATTCCAGAAATCAAGTTCGTTGACGTCGCCGAAACTCAACCACAATCCAACATGATGCGGATGATCTACCCGTTCTCCGGCACGCGGGTCAAGCGGAAATCCGCGAGTAACAAGCGTCCCCTTCGAGGTATATATCGGATACAAAACCGGCTTCTCCATATCCTCAGGATAGATATAGGAAGTAAATATCCGGCCGTCAAAGAGAACGTCTATCTTCCGGCGAACTTCATCCGGCACAATCTCAACGCCTCCTTGCCCTGCGGTACAGCCGGACATAAGTGTAACGAACGTCATAACCGACACGACCGATATGACCGCAATGACCGTCATAACTGCAATGCCCGTAATGTTTTTAATTCTTGTAATTCTTGTTATGCCTGCCATAACGACACTCTGAATTATACTTTTTTCTTTGGATGTCTGTTTCATATTATTTTTTTCTTTGGATATACATTATATCTTCTCCGGAAGGATATATGGCGAACGATACTGACGAGTAAGCATCCTGTTAGCATCTTCATCGCCGACAAACTGCTCGGCTACGGGATCGAAATCCAACTGCCGACCAAGTCGATAAGATATATTGCCAAGATGAGCAAGCGCCGACGATAGATGACCTGTTTCCACAGGCGCGTTCTGGATACTCATATCGCGAGCACGGACGGCGTCGAAAAAGTTTCGGAAATGCAGTATAAGCTCGCCAGATTCCGAACGCGAAGGGCCTTTCTCGCGCTTCTCACCCAGATATGTTTCGTAAGTATCATATCCCTTGACCACCAAATATCCCTTTTCACCATAAAAAATATTGCCAACGCCGGCGCCGTCTTCGAGATTAGTACACCAGTTGCGGACTTCAAACTGTATCATCTTCTTTTGCTTCGGATAATGATAAATCGAAGTCTGCACTTCGGGCACTTCCTTGCAATCATCCCAAAGAAACTTGCCGCCCATTGAAGTGATGCGCTCGGGCAAACCAACGTCCAAACCCCACATGCAGAGATCGGTTTCGTGAATACCCTGATTGCCGACGTCGCCATTGCCGTAGTTCCAATGCCAGTGCCAATTGTAATGCACCAGATTGCGAGTGAACGGAGCCATCGGCGCAGGACCGCACCAGAGGTCGTAGTCCAAGCCCTCCGGGATATTCGAAATCCCCTGATTGCCGATGTCCGGACGCCAACGATAGACCAGCCCGCGCGACATGTAAACGCGCCCAATCAAGCCCTCACGCAAGTGCTGCACAGCCTCGCGAATAGCCGGCGAACTGCGCAACTGCACGCCATGCTGCACAATCCGCTTGTATTTATAAGCAGCTTCAATCATCTTCCGACCTTCAAAGATATTGTGAGTCGCCGGCTTCTCGACGTACACATCCTTGCCCGCCTGACATGCCATAATCACCTGCAAAGCATGCCAATGATTCGGCGTAGCAAGCGTTACGGCGTCAATATCCTGACTGTCGTAAATCTTGCGAAAGTCCTGTTCAAGTCGAACCTTTCGGTTATACTTCTGTTCAAACTCCTTGCCACGTTCCAGCAGGAGGTTCATATCGGGGTCGCAGAGGGCTACAAGCGTAACATCCGGCTGCCTCATCACTTCCTCGATATGATTCTTACCCCGTCCGTTGACGCCCAGAACCGCCACACGGATTTTGTCATTAGCCCCTTTCTTAGTTGTTTGCGGGCTTACTTGGGGATGCTCCTGCCCGAAAGCCATCGGCGTTACGATGGAAGCGACGGCGCCTGTAGCCGCTGTCGCAATAAATTGTCTACGTTTCATATATATAATATTTAAAATTGTTCTGCAAAGATACGGCTTTTTTTATTTTGATGTGAGATAAAAACATTATCTTTGCAGAAAAATAAACAAGTCATGATGAAGAATTTACCCTTAGGAACACAATCGTTTTCTGTCCTGCGCAGTACAGATTGTTTATATGTTGACAAGACCGAGTATATTCACCGGATGATCCTCACCGGAAGAATCTATTTTCTGTCGCGCCCGCGACGCTTCGGAAAATCATTGCTGATAAGTACGCTGGACGCTCTTTTCAAAGGCAGGAAAGAGTTGTTTGAAGGGCTTTATATCTATGATAAATGGGATTGGACGCAACAGTATCCGGTTTTGCGGATAGATTTCGGAGGATTGTCTTTCAGAACAACCGAAGAGTTGAAGTTGTCGCTTTCATCTTTCATCAGAGATACGGCCGACAAGTATAAATTGTCCTTATCCGACGCGCCATTAGCATACAGTTTCACGAGGTTAATCGAACAGATACACACCTCCACCGGACAACAGGTAGTTGTTTTGGTTGATGAGTACGACAAACCCATCACCGACCATCTCTCTAATCCCGACGTGATGACGACCAACAAGGAAACTCTGCATGACTTCTATCAAGTCCTGAAAGCTGCCGACGAACATATCCGGTTTATTCTTCTGACCGGCGTGTCAAAGTTCTCCGGACTTTCGGTCTTTTCGGCGCTGAATAATCCTGACGATATAACTTTGGATGACCAGTACGCTCCTGTTTGTGGTTACACCCAAGAGGAACTCGAAAATAATTTCACGGAATATATAGATGCTGCTGCCCAAAAATTTTCCGTGAGCAGGGAAGCCTTGCTGGATAAAATCCGCACATGGTACAACGGCTATTCGTGGGATGGCGAAACGCCGGTGTATAATCCTTTTTCAACGCTGTCGTTCTTTAAAAAGAAAAAGTTCAGCAACTATTGGTTTAAGACCGGCACGCCTACCTTTCTGATTGAACTGCTCAAAAGTCGGAATCAACTTCAACCGATATTAGAACCAATCGAAGCAGATGAAAGCGCTTTCGACAGTTATGACCCTGTCAACATCGGCGAGATTCCCTTGCTCTTTCAAACCGGCTACCTGACAATCAAGCAGAGTAAAATGATTGGAGTCAATATTCAATACACCCTCGACATACCCAATTCGGAGGTCAGAGACGCATTTCAGAATTATCTGTTGAGCGCCTACATTGCTTATCCCGTAGAACAAAT
>JAITNE010000053.1 GCA_031290635.1 Tannerella sp.
TATCGCAGAGACCTATAATGCGGTGAATGTAAAGAAGTTATCCGACACGCTATGGCTAATAGATTTCGGTCGGGCGTTGACCGGCTGGGTCGAAATAAAATTCCACCAACTGCGTAAAAATCAAGAAATTACACTTCGCTATTCAGATCATCTTAACGATAAGGGTTTGTTTGATGACCGGGAGCAAAAAGATTATTATATAGCTTCGGGCGCGACCAACGAAGTGTTTAAAAACAAATTCAACTATCATAGTTTCAGATACTTGCAGATAGAAGGCTTGGAACATGAACCGGCGCTTGAAAGTATGAAAGCGATGCTTATACACACCGCATACAAAGATGCGTCGTCATTCGTTTGCTCCGACAACGACCTGAACGCTATCCACGACTTGATAAAACATACTCTCCACTGCCTTAGTTTAAGTGGCTATCTCGTTGATTGTCATCATATTGAACGGCTTGGATACGGAGGCGACGGACATGCTTCAACTCTTACTGCGCAGACTATGTTCGACCTTGCGCCGCTCTATTCCAACTGGTTGCAGGCTTGGGAAGATTGTATTCGACCTGACGGCGGACTGCCTCACACCGCGCCTAATCCCTATTCGGCAGGCGGAGGCCCCTATTGGTGCGCTTTTATCGTTACTTCGCCGTGGAGCGTCTATCAAAACTATGGCGACCAGAGAGCGCTCGAACGATACTATCCGGTGATGAAGCACTGGCTGCAATATGTTGATACTTATACGGTTGACGGATTACTCAAACGCTGGCCTGATACCGATTATCGCAGTTGGTATCTCGGCGACTGGGCGACGCCAAAAGGTATTAACCAGCAAGAGTCAGCCTCGGTCGATTTAGTCAATAACTGTGTCATAAGCGAGTGTTATACTATCCTCGAAAAAATCGCTATTCTGCTTGGCGAACGCGATGAGGCAGCTGAATTTGCCGCCCGCAAAACAGCGCTTAACTCGCTTATACACAATACATATTATGTAGCCGACAGCTCCGTTTACGGAACGGGTACGCAGATAGACCTTGCTTACCCTGTGCTGGTAGGCGCTACGCCGGAAAATCTTACTGCCGAAATAACGAAAAGCCTCTTAGATATTACAGCCGAGAAGTACAAAGGGCATCTTTCGACCGGCTTGGTCGGCATACCCGTATTAGTCGATTGGGCTGTCAAAAACAACCAACCTGATTTTGTTTATTCGATGCTGAAAACGCGCGGCTATCCGGGTTATCTCTACATGCTCGACAATGGCGCAACGGCTACTTGGGAGCATTGGAACGGCGAACGTAGCCATATACATAACTGCTATAACGGCATAGGCGCTTGGTTTTATCAAGCTATTGGCGGTATTCGTCCGGACGAAACGGCTCCCGGCTATCGTCGTTTCGTTATTGACCCGCAAATACCTGCTGCTCTCACTTGGGCTAAGACTACAAAGGAAACGCCCTACGGAACGATTTCCGTCAGTTGGGAAAAGACCGACAGCGGACTTCTTTTTGACGTTACCGTGCCACCAGGAAGCACAGCGACCATGCCGTTAAGCGCTAAGTCATACACGCTCAACGGTCAATCGTTCGATTCTCCTATTGACGGCGTCATCACCCTCGAAAGCGGCAAACACTTGCTGTCAACTTCTCTTTAGAGGTATCTCAAGGTCCTGAATTTCAGAACTCTTGACTCGGTAAAGTAAAGTGTGATGTATGAAAATAATACCTGAAAGCCTTATTGTATAAAATACAATATCTATTTATCTGACATAAAAGTCGAGCAGGCGGCGGTTGCCGATGTAAGCTTGCAGGCGGTTGCCTATTGCGACAGGTCCGACCCCTGAAGGAGTGCCGGTATAGATAAGGTCGCCCATCTTCAAGGAGAAGAAGCAGCTCACGTAGGCTATGATTTTATCGACCGTAAAAAGCATATCGCGGGTATTGCCGTGTTGCACCGTAACGCCGTCTATATCAAGGTGAAAATCAATGTTTTGTATCTCGTTGCCGACTTTTGTTAGCGGTATAAAATCACCGACTACAGCCGAGCCGTCGAAAGCCTTGCTCAACTCCCATGGAAGACCTTGAGAGCGTAGTCGTCGTTGCAAGTCGCGAGCAGTAAAGTCGATACCTGCGGTTATCTCGTCATAGTAGCGATAAGCAAACTGCTCGGCGATATTCTTTCCTAAGCGACTGATTTTAACCACAATCTCTACTTCGTGATGAATCTCCGATTTGAGATTGGGGAATGAAGGCGGAGACGTCAACATAACATTGGCGAAATCAGGGATAAAAAACGGTTTGCCGTCCTTCAATAAGGCAGAATCACCTTTCATAAAAATCACCGGCTCCTCCGACAACAAGGGATTATTCATTTCTTTGTTGTGGTCGGTGTAGTTCATTCCGACGGCAATTATTTTCATACGATTACTCGGCTGTTTCCAAATGATTTTTCAATGGATTGGAGTACATCTCAAGTATCTTCGTACGCAGGAAAGCCTCGTCCTTATCAGGCAGGTCTATCTTGTCGATTTGTTTTTGCAGATAGGCTTCAAATTGTACCTTGTCGCGCAGGTCGTAGTTAGTACGGAAACCTACGCTGTTGTTTAGCAGATCGTATGCCACATAATTACAAGCATAAAAACGATAGTGCTTATATATCTCTCTGTCAATGATTTCGGCTATGGCGTTAACGAGTGCGTTCTTGTCCAAATCCTTGCGATCGATAAGCGGATCGAGGCGGTCGTTGATTGACGAGCCGATAGTGAAATGCACCCTGCCTTTGTCGTTGAGCAGCCCTGTTTCCATATTGAAGAGGTCGTCGCGTTTGCTCTTGACAAATTCGGGATTGTCGCGTTTCTGCTGAAACTCCTTAGCTTTCAGATAGTCGCAGGGGTCGTACTCGTAGGAAATAGCTACGGGGACGATGTTGAGACTCATCAGATTGCGCACTACGTCGTGATGTTCGCCTGCAAGGTTAAGCATCTTCAGCACAGCGGTTTGCGTATGGTCGTTAGAGTCTTTAGTACGGCCTTCGCGTTGCGCTATCCAGAGAGATTCATGTAAATCATTGATAACGTGATGTATATAAGCCGACAGTTGGACGCTCGATTTGAGCAATTGTCGTGCCGAGAGGTCGCGTTTGACGATAAAGCAGTTGTTGAGCCTCACGAGCGTATCTATCCACGGCTGTATCAGCAGATTGTCGCCTATAGCCACTTTCGTCATGCCATGCCCTATATCTGCCAGCAGCACGTTAAGAAAAGCAGCATCCAGCACTATATCTCGATGGTTCGAAATAAATGTGCAGGAAGTATTTTCGGGCAGGCGGCTTCGTCCCGAAATAGTCAGCGAGAACGTCGTATTCTTCGCTATCTGCATTACATACTTATAAGCAAGTATCGTCTTGAACTGCTTAACTGTTGTGCATTCACGCAAAGATGCTACAAACTCGTCCCAGTTAAGGTCGGGCTTGATGTAACGCATGGCGTCCCGCAATCGTTCGGACGCTACAAGTCGTTCTATTGCGTCATGGACTTCGTCGTCATTGTACGGACGAATGTCGTCAAAATTGTATTTCGAATAATCTGCGCTCATTGTATTCTATATGTCTTGAGAAACAAAAAGTTTGTTATTTTCGGCAGCAAAGGTAACAAAAAAAATTTATTTCTCGTTGATAAATTCTTCGTTTATTTTCCGAATTGCGTAAAGTTACAAAATAATCATTATCTTTGCGGTGTTTAAAACAAACGTATATGGACAGATTTTTTATTATTACAGTATCATTGATTACGCTTATGCTCTCTCCATGGTCTGCATCAGCGCAGGCAGAGTGGGGTAAACCGGAACTGATTGGCGAAGGTTTTGCGTTTACCGAAGGGCCGGCAGTGGACAAGGTCGGCGACGTCTATTTCACCGACCAGCCTAACGACCGCATCTGGAAATGGTTGGCGGAGGATAATAAATTGACGCTCTTTAGCGAGAAAACAGGTCGCGCTAACGGTCTGTACTTCGATAACAAGGGTGCGCTGCTTGCCTGCTCGGATTTGGACAACGAGATTTGGAAGTTCGACATGCAAGGCAATCATGTCGTTGTTTTCACATCTTATGAGGATAACAAACTCAACGGTCCTAATGACCTCTGGGTCAATCCGATCACCGGCGGTGTCTATTTCACCGACCCGCTATACAAACGCGACTATTGGACACGTTCGCCGGAGATGCAGCAGGACGGTCAGCATGTTTACTATCTCTCGCCCGACTACAAGCGAGTAGTACGTGTTGAAGCCGAGTTGATGCAGCCTAACGGTATAGTCGGTACGGCTGACGGCAAGCGTCTGTATGTGGCCGATATACGTGCCGGTAAGACGTATGTCTATGATATTAAGGATGATGCTTCGTTAGCCGACAAACGTTTGTTTTGCACGATGGGTTCCGACGGGATGACTATCGACGACGAAGGCAACGTTTATCTGACGGGTCAAGGGGTAACAGTCTTTAATCCTAAAGGCGAGAAGATAGCGCACATACCGGTCGAAGCCGGCTGGACAGCTAACGTCTGCTTCGGTGGCAAAGATCGTAAAACGCTATTTATAACCGCTTCAGAGAAGGTGTATAAATGTAGAAAGTAGTGGCGATTAGAAATTAGAAGTTAGAAGTTAGAAATTAGAAGTTAGAAATCATAAAAAATAATTATATGGAAAAGATGAACAGACGTAAATTTATCAAGGCCGGCGCTTTAGGGCTGGCAGGTATTTCGGTTTTGCAATCGGGCATGGCAGGCGTACATTTCGCGTTGCCGTACGAAAGCATAGTTGATAAGGTAGCGCTTGGCAATAGCGGCCTTACGGTTTCGCGTATAGCGATGGGTTCCGGCTCTAAAGGCGGCAATAAATCGTCGAACCAGACGCGAATAGGGATGGACAGCTTCAAACGCCTCGCCCTGCACGCCTACGAGCATGGGATACGTTTCTACGACACAGCCGACAGCTACGGCTCTATTCCTTATGTAGGCGAATCAATCAAGACGCTTCCGCGTAAGGAATTAACGTTGCTCACTAAGATGTGGACGCATGACGACGGCTCTGCCAATGTCGAATCGGTGGAGGACAATATCGCCCGCTATCTGAAAGAATTTGGTACGGATTATATAGACATTCTGCTGATGCACTGTATGATGAGCGGCGATTGGGATAAGACGCGGACGCACTACATGGAAGGTTTTGCGAAAGCCAAGAAAGCAGGTACGGTCAGAGCTGTAGGCGTGTCGTGCCACAGTATTGACGCCCTTCGCGAGGCTGCGGTCAATCCGTGGGTTGATGTTATCATGGCACGCATCAATCCCTTTCAGACGCTGATGGACGGGACTCCTGATGAGATAAAGGAGATACTCGGTCGCGCCAAAGCCAATGGCAAGGGCTTGATAGGGATGAAAATCTTTGGCGAAGGCAAGAATGTCAGTGATGCAGAGCGCGAGCAGTCCATACGTTTCGCACTCACCGAAGCAAACATCCATTGCATGACACTCGGCCTCGAATCGGTCGAACAAATGGACGACGCCATCAAGAGAGTAATGAGAAAATAATCCTTGTAATTACCTTAGAGAGAACTTCATTCGTGCAATTCGTGCAATTCGTGTAATTCGTGCAATTCGTGGATAATTGAAATTTGTGGAACAGGATAATTGAGATTTGTGGATAATAAATTTATTAATATAATATGAAAACGAGATTTATCATTTTGACAGCTGTTGTGATGACGGCATTATGGGGATGCAAGGAAAAAGTGTCCTACGAGTTTACTTTCCGTAACCCGGAACTGAGTATTGACGAGCGCATCGACGACTTGCTCGGACGCTTGACTATAGAAGAAAAAGTAGGGCAGATGATGAATGCTACGCCCGCTATCGAGCGTCTCGGCATCCCGCCTTACGATTGGTGGAACGAGGCTTTGCACGGTGTAGCGCGTGCCGGTAAGGCTACCGTCTTTCCGCAATCCATCGGCATGGCGGCTACCTTTGACGAGGAACTGATACTGCGTACTTTCACTATGGTCAGCGACGAGGCGCGAGCCAAGTATCATCAGTATCAGAAAGACAATGAATACGACCGCTATAAGGCTTTGACTTTCTGGACGCCTAATATCAATATCTTCCGCGACCCGCGTTGGGGACGGGGTATGGAGACGTATGGCGAAGACCCTTATCTGACTTCGCGGCTTGGTCTGGCTGTCGTGCGTGGATTGCAGGGCGACGATCCCGTATATCTCAAGACACATGCCTGCGCCAAGCATTACGCCGTGCATAGCGGGCCGGAATGGAATCGCCATTCATATAACGCCTCTGTCTCGCCCCGCGACCTCTGGCTGACATATCTGCCGGCTTTCGAGACCCTCGTCAAGGAAGGCGACGTGCAGGAAGTGATGTGCGCCTACAATCGCTATGAAGGCAAACCATGCTGTGGCAGCGACCGCCTGCTCGTTGACATACTGCGCAACTCGTGGGGATATGACAATATCGTCGTCTCCGACTGCGGCGCTATTGACGATTTCTGGCGCAAAGATCGCCATGAGACGCATCCCGACGCACAATCGGCGTCAACTGACGCTGTTCGCTCAGGGACGGATTTAGAGTGCGGCGGCAGCTATAAATCATTAATTGAAGCAGTCAATAATGGCGCTATCAAGGAAGATGAACTCGACGTTTCGCTGCGCAGGCTGTTCAGAGGGCGCTTCGAGCTGGGTAT
>JAITNE010000126.1 GCA_031290635.1 Tannerella sp.
ATCAGGCGACGTTCACCGCTCAACTGCTTTATCCTGATATTGCCGACTATGAGGTGATGCCCTGGCCTGACCGTATCTACGAAGGACTCTACAAGTCCTGTGCCGATTGCGAGACCAAAGAGCGTATCCCGCGCTTCTATTCGACTCAGATGCAGGTGATGGTCAATACGTTGAACGATATGCCGTTGTCAGACAACCGCGTGAACGGTTCGCAGGGGATAGGCGTGCTGATGTCTAATTCGCTTATGTTCCAGCGTTTTCCTACGCATAAAGGCTACGAAGACCCGCAGTTCTCAAATTTCTACGGTCAAACCCTGCCTCTGCTCAAGCGCGGTATCCCTGTTAGTACGGTGCATATTGAGAATACTCCATACGCCGATACGTGGAAAGAACTGAAAGTTCTCGTGATGTCGTACTCAAACATGAAGCCGATGAAGCCTGACTATCACGAATATATAGCCAAATGGGTGAAGGGTGGCGGAACATTGATTTATTGCGGCAAAGACGTCGATCCGTATCAGACGACGATGGAATGGTGGAATAGCGACGGCAAGAGTTATCAAGCGCCCTCAATGCACTTGTTTGAGGCGCTAGGATTAGCCTCAGCGTCGCCTGAAACGGGCGAATATGTCTGTGGCAAAGGCCATGTCTATGTGTTGCGCGAAGAGCCGAAGGTTTTTGTGCTTGAAGAATCGAACGACGGCGCTTACTTCGAGCTTGTAAGCAAGGCATTTGCAGCGGCTAACAAAGGCGTTAGCCTCGAACTCAAAAACAACCTCTACCTCGAACGCGGGCCCTATATTATCACAGCTGTGATGGACGAGAGCGTATCCGCAGAGCCGCTTACGCTCAATGGTTTATATATCGACCTTTTCGACCCCGAACTGCCTGTGCTGACTTCCAAAGTCATACTTCCCGACCGGCAGGCTTTCCTATACGACCTCTCCAAAGTTGCCGACAAGTCGAAACCAGCCGTATTATGCGGTGCATCAAGAATTTACGACGAGATTCGTAGCGGTTCATCGTATTCGTTTGTTGCCAAAAGTCCGGCTCAGACCAACAATGTATCGCGCGTCTATTTGCCCCGTCAGCCCAAAAGCATTAAGTTGCCCGAACAGTCAACTTCGGTTTGGGATGAGGCTTCGCACACTGTACTCCTCAAGTTCGAGAACAATCCCGACGGCGTCAAAGTGAATATCTTATTTTAGATTTTCAGAAATTATTCGTCGAAAATTATTCTAATTCAAAATTTATTCTTACCTTTGCAGCCTGAAAATAAATAAAAACGATTAAAATAGAAGAAAGATGAAGAGAACATTTCAACCATCAAACCGCAAGAGAAAGAACAAACACGGTTTTCGCGAACGTATGGCCTCGGCTAACGGTCGCAGAGTATTGGCTTCACGCCGAGCTAAAGGTCGCGCCAAACTGTCTGTTTCGGACGAGTACAATTCTTAATTATCGCTCTGCTACGGCAACGCAGGGCGTAAATTTTAAGTATGAGGTCTTTCCTTGACAAGCTATTAGGCATGCCGATATACGTCCATTTGCTGGCCGTATGCGTGTTGGCATGCCTTATAGTCTTCTTTACACTAAAGAAAATCGATTCGTACACGAATCACAATCAAGCTGTTGTAGTGCCGGACGTCAAGGGTTGGCAGATAGAAGCGGCAACGCCCTTGTTTGAGAAAAACTTCCTGCGCTACGTCATTATTGATTCGACATACTCAAAGGATGTGGCGCCGGGGGCGATAGTAGAGCTTTCGCCCGACGCTAACGCTAGAGTTAAGAAGAACCGTATAGTTTACATCACCATCAATGCCAAGACAGAGAAGGCCGCTACTATCCCCGAAATCGCCGATTTCTCATATCGTGAGGCTTATGCCAGGCTTAAATCGCTAGGCTTTGCGAAAGTCGATGTAAAGTACGTTGCGAGTCAGTTTCGCGACTTGACGATAGGCGTCGAGTACGGAGGACGCATGCTTGAGAGCGGCGCTCGCGTACCGTTGACAGCCAAGATAATACTTGTGGTTGGCGATGGCAATATCTTAGTAGAAAGCGATGATTCGGAGGACGCACAGACACAGGATATTATAGGTGAAGACGAAAGTTGGTTTTAGTTATGGACGATATTGATGAGGATGATATTGCACTTGAAGAAGTCGAAGATGTTGAAGGTGCAGAAGGCTCTCTGTATGAGCATTTTCGCATTGTAGCCGATAGAAATCAGTCGCCGTTACGGATAGACAAGTTTCTTAGCGACAGGCTGACGAACACAAGCCGCAGCCGCATCAAATCGGCTTCCGAAGCGGATTGTATCCTTGTCAACGGCATTTCGGTGAAGACTAACTACCGTATCAAACCTCTCGACGTGATAACGATTATGATGTCGCGTCCAAGACATGAATTTGACGTCATCCCCGAAGATATACCCCTCAATATTGCTTATGAAGACAGCGATCTGATGGTTGTGAACAAGCCTGCCGGATTAGTCGTACATCCCGGACACGGCAATTATACCGGCACACTGCTTAACGGCCTCGCCTATTATCTGAAAGATGATCCCTGCTACGATGCCACAGACCCCCGTCTCGGCCTCGTTCACCGCATAGATAAAGACACCTCCGGACTTTTAGTTATTGCTAAACGCCCCGAAACGAAGACCCTCCTTAGCCGTCAGTTTTTCGATAAAACTACGCAACGTCGGTATCTTGCAATGGTCTGGGGTATCCCTAAGGAAGACGAAGGTCGCATCGAAGGCAATATAGGCCGCGACTTGCGCGATCGCACCAAGATGGCTGTTTTCACCGACGGCGAGCAGGGCAAAGAGGCCGTAACACACTATCGCGTAATAGAAAAATTCGGCTATGTCTCTTTGCTTGAATTTCGCCTCGAAACAGGCCGTACACACCAGATACGCGTGCATTCAAAGCATATCGGGCATCCTGTCTTCAACGACGAACGCTATGGAGGCGATCAGGTACTCAAAGGTCTGCCGACAGCCAAGTATAACCAATTTATACACAACTGTTTCGAGGCCTGTCCACGTCAAGCGCTTCATGCCAAGACTCTCGGTTTCGTAAACCCCGTAAGCGGCGAAGAAATGTTCTTCGACTCGGAGATACCTCCTGATATGCAGGCTCTTATCGAACGATGGCAAAAATACTATAACACTCAATAATATGGCAAAGAAGAAAAATATTGCAATAGTAGCCGGAGGCTATACTTCGGAATATGAGGTATCACTCCGTAGCGCCGAAGGTATTGCCGGTTTTATCGACAAAGACCGCTATCAGGCGTTTATAGTCGTGATTAATCATGACAGTTGGATTGTGCGCCTGCCTAAAGGTCAAGAAGCGGTAATCGACAAGAACAACTTTAGTTTCACAAGCGCCGCCGGTAGCCTCACCCGCTTCGATTTCGCCTATATTACCATACATGGCGCTCCGGGCGAGGACGGTCGCCTGCAAGGTTATTTCGACATGATAGGCCTTAGCCATTCTTCATGCGGGACGCTCGCTTCGGCGCTGACTTTTAACAAGTTTGTCACTAATCAGTTCCTCCGTAGTCAGGGCTTTAGTGTGGCGGATGCCGTGCGTTTGCGAAGAGGTGAAAGTATTACCGTTTCCAAACTTCTAGAAAGTTTCTCGTTGCCCGTATTTGTCAAGCCTAACGAGGGGGGCAGCAGCTTCGGCATTACGAAAGTAAAGCAGACTTCGCAGCTACAGCAAGCGATAAGTAACGCTTTTGATGAGAGCGACGAGGTGATTATCGAGAGTTACGTTGCAGGTACGGAGGTAACGTGCGGTTGCTACAAAACCAAATTAGGAGAGCATGTTTTTCCTATTACTGAGGTCGTTACGCATAACGAGTTTTTCGACTATAACGCCAAATACAACGGCGAGGTAGAAGAAATTACCCCCGCCCGCATTTCGACCGAATTGACCGAAATAATACAGCATTCGACCTCCCGTATCTATGACTTGTTAGGCGCTCGGGGCATTATCCGCATCGACTATATCATCCCCCACACAAGCAAAACGCCTGTTCTCCTCGAAGTCAACACTACTCCCGGCATGACCGCCACAAGTTTTATCCCCCAGCAGGTTCGCGCCGCCGGACTTGATATCAAAGACGTTATGACGGACATAATAGAAAATTAGAA
>JAITNE010000156.1 GCA_031290635.1 Tannerella sp.
TAATATGAATCATATCGGACGGAAAGCTGTCGGCATTATTAGTAATATGAATCATATTGGACGGAAAGCTGTCGGCATTATTAGTAATATGAATCATATCGGACACAATCCTCTCAGGTTTCCTCTCAATGTTGATGACATTATTCACTCGCAGTTTCTCATTTTTCAAAAATAATGCGTACCTTTGCGGAGTATCTAAAACCAATTTATTATGCAAAAGAAATTTACAAACAGTATTCTTGCGAGCATTATAGCTTGCATTTCGTTAACGACAGTTACGATGTTTACGACGGCTTCGGCCGCTAAACCCGATTCCAAAATTGGCGGCGTCCAGATTGGAACTATTACTTACAGCTTCCGCGACTTGCCCGACCAGTCGCTCGAAGCCACGCTCAACTATGCAGTTGACGCCGGACTTAGTTCGGTAGAGCTGATGGGCGGTCAGGTCGAGGCTTACGCCGATATTCCCCGTCAAGGACAGCGCGAGTGGCGCACGTCGGTTTCGATGGAGAAGTTTGAGGCTATCCGTAAATTGTTCGACGCTAAAGGCGTCCGCATCGACATCCTCAAACTCGGCGATCCGTGGTGGTCGGACGGAGAGATAGATTATGCCTTCAATGTCTGCCGCATACTCGGCGCTCGAGGTATAACTACCGAAATCTCCGAAGACGCCGCCAAGCGACTTGCGCCCTTTGCCGAGAAGCATCATCTGCTGGCAATCTTCCACAATCACGGTCAGCCGGGAGACCCTAACTTCAGCTTCGACCGCGTCCTGGCCGCAGGTCCAAGCGTGATGCTCAACTTCGACGCCGGTCATTACTTCGGCGCAACAGGCCTCAACCCCTGCGACCTTATCACCCGCCTGCACGACCGCATCGCCAGCATCCACATGAAGGACAAGACCGCCAAAGACGCCAATCCCAAAGACGCCAACCGACCCTGGGGATGGGGACACACGCCCGTCGCGGAGATGCTGCAGCTGCTCAAGCGCGAGAAATGGCCTATCACCGTTGACATCGAGCTTGAATACGGCATACCGCAAGGCTCGAATCCCGTGCTGGAGGTCGCCAAATGTCTGGCTTACTGCCGTCGCGCTCTGGCCGACGTCCGTTTGCCGCAGTACATCTCGGACAACATGATCTTCCAGCGTGAAGCGCCGGTCAAAATCTGGGGCTGGGCGCCGACAGGCGAAGCCGTTACGGTCAGCATCAACGGCCAAAGCCAGAAAGCTACAGCCGACAAGGACGGAATATGGAACGTCAGCCTCAAACCCCTGCCCGTCGGAGGTCCATACCTGCTCTCAATCAAAGGCAAACAGGACTCCTACACATTTAAGAACATACTTTCGGGCGACATCTGGGTATGCGGCGGACAGTCTAACATGGAAATGCCGCTCGCAGGATGGGGCAAAGTCAACAACTATGAAAGGGAAATCGAAGCATCCGCCTATTCTCAGATAAGGTTGCTGAGCGTACCTCATCAAGTAGCCGGACGGCCTCAGCGCGACGCTATCATGAGCGGATGGCAGGAGTGCAACCCGCTAACATCTCCCGAATTTTCGGCGATAGGTTATTTCTTCGGACGTGAATTATTCTACAAGCTGGACATTCCGATCGGATTGATTCACAGCAACTGGGGAGGCACGGGCGTTGAAATGTGGACAACCGGCGAAACCATGAAGACCGTCTCACAGTATGACTCGCTGATGGCCGAAGTGTCGAAATCCGACTTTGCCGACCGTGTAGGCAAGGTTATAACCAACCCCAACCAGTATCCTTCGATGCTCTATAACGCCATGATTGCGCCGCTGACCGCCTATCCCGTCAAGGGCGCTATCTGGTATCAGGGTGAACACAATGCCGGCATGGCTTACCTCTATCGCACATTGTTTCCTAATATGATCAATGACTGGCGACGTGTCTGGAATCAGCCCGAGATGCCGTTCTATTTTGTTCAGCTGGCTAACTTTATGTCGCCGTCCAATCAACCCGGCAACAGCGCCTGGGCAGAGTTGCGCGAGGCTCAACATCTCACCCTCAAACTGCCGAATACCGGCGAAGCTGTCGCCATAGATATAGGTGATGCAAAAGATATTCACCCCAAAAACAAGCAGGATGTAGCGCATCGCC
Source organism: Tannerella sp. (assembly GCA_031290635.1). Taxonomy (GTDB): domain Bacteria; phylum Bacteroidota; class Bacteroidia; order Bacteroidales; family Tannerellaceae; genus Tannerella. The sequence goes on from JAITNE010000156.1 coordinate 2,130, forward strand.
TGGCGCTCAACGCCCTGTCAAAGACCTACGGCAAAGAGGAAGTGGAATACTCAGGCCCCGAATACAAGAGTATGAAAATCGACGGCAACAAGATTATACTTACTTTCGAGCATGTAGCTCAAGGTCTGACCGCCCGAAATCAGTACGGCTACTTGCATGGCTTCTCGATTGCCGGCGACGACAAGCGATTTGTCTGGGCTAAGGCGTATATCGTCGGCAACACCGTAGTAGTAAGCAGCGACAACGTCAGTTCGCCTGTAGCCGTCCGCTACGGCTGGGCAGATAATCCCGACGACGTCAACCTGTATAACTCCGTTGGTTTACCAGCTTCGCCGTTCAGGACGGATAACTGGCAGATTACGACGCAGAAATAATAAGGCGGAAATAATATTATACAGCAACGGGATGATGAGCAAAGGCGCTCGTCATCCCGTTGCAGGTTTTTTATCATTACGTTTTATCTGCAGTTAAAGATAAAATCTAATTTTTGCATCACATAATCTTCAAATTTACTGTCGGAACTGATTAAAGTCATTCTTTCGGTAATCGCTTGGGCAATAATCAGGTGGTCGTTAGGGTCGTTATGATCATTATGGAGTTCCTGTATAGATAGTTTTGAATAAGTCAAGACATGCTCTCTTGTTATGGGAAGTATCTCAAAATTAAACTCAATACTCGGCAGAATATCCTCCGCTCTTTTCCATGTGGTTTTTATTTTATTCTTTTTGTATAGATGAATAATTTCCTGTACGGAAATCATACTGACATATAAACGAGCTTTATAATCATTGACAATGATATCCCGCACTCTAATATCTAATTCATCTTGATTATACAAGAAAAACAACACAATATTTGTGTCTAAAAGATATCGGTACATAGTTAACGTTTATTTCATTACAGCTCGCATATCCAATATTTCCGTAACAATCCCTTCCGGATGTTCTTTCAACCACATACCGGCTTTCGTCAATCTATTCGGGTCTTTAGGACCTGTGTACTGAAACTCTGTCTTTACCCCATTGGGATAATAATAAGCCTTCGGGCTTCTCTTCTTTTTCTTTTCTTTCATAAGTTCTATATTTTTAAAATTTAATTATTTCATTACAGCTCGCATATCCAATATTTCTATAATCCCTTCCGGATGTTCTTTCAACCACATACCGGCTTTCGACAACCTGTTCGGGTCTTTAGGACCTGTGTACTGAAACTCTGTCTTTACCCCATTGGGATAATAGTAAGCCTTCGGGCTTCTTTTCTTTTTCTTTGCTTTCATAAGCGGCAAAGATACATATTTTTTTCAACTTAGAGCAATCAGCGCTTCGCGGATACGGCGGATAGCCTCGACTATCATATCATCTGAAGTAGCGTAAGAGAGACGAATATGCTCCGGTGCGCCGAAAGCAGCGCCTCCAACTGCAGCCACATGCCCTACCTCAAGCAAATACATCGCAAGGTCGGCAGCATTCGCAATCGTACGACTACCTGCCGCCTTGCCGAAATAACTGCTTACCTTCGGGAAAACATAAAAAGCGCCCTGAGGTACATTCAACTCAACGCCGGGTATATCCTTAACTAATCCTACAATAAGATCGCGACGGCGCAGAAAAGCTGTACGCATCTGCTCAACACAAGTCTGGTCGCCCGCAAATGCTGCTGTCGAAGCCTTCTGTGCAATCGAACTCGGCCCTGAAGTGTATTGACCCTGCAATTTGTTGCACGCCTTTGCTATCCAAAGCGGCGCCGCTATGAAACCAATACGCCAGCCGGTCATTGCGTAGGCTTTAGATACGCCGTTAACTACAACAACGCGATCGCGGATAGCCTCAAACCGTGCTATAGACGCATGTTGACCGACATAGTTAATATGTTCGTAAATCTCGTCGGCTATAACAATAATCTGCGGATGCAGCGCTATGACGCTCGCCAGACCGCTCAACTCCTCCTGTGAATAGACGCTTCCGGTTGGATTCGACGGCGAGCATAGTATCAAGACCTTAGTCTTTGGTGTGATAGCCGCCTCCAACTGCGCAGGACTTATTTTGAAATCCTGCTCGATGCCTGCCTCTATGATGACATTCGTGCCTTCGGCAAGTTTGACCATCTCGACGTAACTGACCCAGTAAGGCGCCGGCACTATCACCTCATCGCCTGCGCCGACGATGCTGAGCAGGACATTGCAAATCGACTGTTTAGCGCCGTTTGAGACGATAATTTGCTCCGGTGCATATTCCAGATTATTCTCGCGACGCAATTTCCCGACTATTGCCTTGCGCAGATCCGCATATCCGGGCACGGGCGAGTAAAACGAGAAATTATCATCGATAGCTTGTTTAGCTGCCTCTTTGATATGGTCGGGAGTATAAAAATCAGGCTCTCCCACGCTAAGATTGATAACATCTATACCTTGAGCCTTCAACTCATTGCTTTTTTGCGACATTGCCAGCGTCTCGGAGGGCGACAGGCAATTCAAACGTTCTGATAACTGTTCCATTCTATTAAAAATTATAATTGTTTTATTTAATGCTGTTAAGTTCGTGTCCCATACGTTCTTTTTTAGTACGCATATAGAACTCGTTGTATTTGTTAGGTTCAACTTCGAGCGGGACGTTCTCGATGACCTCCAGGCCGTAAGCTTCGAGGCCTACGCGCTTAACGGGATTATTGGTCATCAGTCGCATCTTGCGCACGCCTATCTGTCGTAATATCTGAGCGCCCACTCCATAGTCGCGTTCGTCGGCCTTATGCAGGATATGCAGGTTAGCTTCGACCGTATCCAGACCCTCTTCCTGTAGTTTGTAAGCGCGAATCTTATCCATCAGCCCTATACCTCGCCCTTCCTGACTGAGATACAAGACAACGCCGCTACCTTCCTGCTCTATCAGTCGCATGGCTTTATGCAGTTGTTCGCCGCAATCACAGCGCAACGAACCGAAGATATCGCCTGTCATGCAGGATGAATGAACGCGCACAAGTACAGTCATGTCGGCCGTAAGTTCGCCCTTAATAAGAGCGACATGTTCGAGGCCAATATTTTTCTGCTGAAAAGGTATAAGACGGAAATCACCGTATTGGGTGGGCATCTTTACTTCCTCGCCGCGCTCTACATGCGATTCGGTCTGCAAACGATATGCTATCAAATCGCTAATGGAGATGATTTTAATATCGAACTTGCGGGCTACTTCGACGAGTTGAGGCAGTCGCGCCATTGTGCCGTCGGCGTTAAGAATTTCTATCAGAGCGCCTGCGGGATAAAGTCCTGCAAGCCTTGCCATATCGACGGTTGCCTCGGTATGACCGGCGCGTCGCAGCACACCACGAGAGCGTGCACGCAAGGGATTGATATGTCCCGGACGACCCAAGTCTGAATGCTTGGTTGCAGGATTGGCGAGCGCACGAATAGTTTCTGAGCGGTCGTATGACGAAACGCCTGTAGTACAGCCGCCGCCAAGCTTATCGACAGTAACGGTGAAAGGCGTTTCCAAAGGCGAAGTATTTAAGATAACCTGCATATTAAGGTCAAGTTCTTCGCATCGCTCTTCAGTGATAGGCGCACAAAGCACCCCACGCCCGTAACTCATCATAAAGTTCACTTTTTCGGGCGTTATTTTTTCAGCTGCGATGATGAAATCGCCTTCATTTTCACGGTCTTCATCATCTACTACAATCAGGAATTTCCCATCGCGAAAGTCTCTGATTGCCTCTTCTATAGTGTTAAGTTGTATCATTTATCTCTTATTGTCATTTAATTGTTTTCGCACTAAAATGCCTGCAAAGATAAGGATTTTAAATTAGAAATCACGGATGATGACGGAAGCGGGAGACCCTCATCGCATGCCTTCATCGCGAATGCCGATAAAAACTTCAAACAAGGTGAAATGACGCGGGGGTAGTCTGAAAGTCAGAACTCATATTCAAGTCCTGCCTTTCAGGCAGCTGTGGTGTGGATGTACTACCGCAGGCTGCGCTATCGCTTA
>JAITNE010000160.1 GCA_031290635.1 Tannerella sp.
TATACTACCAATACCATCCGTTTCTCCGAACCGGGTTCGGGTATCTCTCTGGTTTATCAGAAGGGATTGCTTTCCGAAAACGACAGGAATTATGAGTACATCAGTTCCAATCTTATGACTAATTTCCACCAAAAGTTCGGCGACGTTGACCTCAATCTTCTTTTGGGTACAACATCCGAAGCCACCGAAGTGAATTACAACGGTCGCAAAGCATGGAATTTCATCGTTCCGGGTTTCTACTCGGTGACGAATGTAGCCAATACCGATTTGGCTATTGCACAATCGAAGATGCAAAAAAGATTGGTTGGCGCCTACGGCGAATTCAGGGCAGCCTACAAGAACTTTGCCTACATCACCCTGACAGGACGTAACGACTGGACCTCCACCCTTCCGGTAGATTCACGCTCGTATTTTTATCCGTCGGTATCGGGTAGTTTGCTGTTTACCGAGTTGTTGCCGAAGAGCGATATTTTGAATTTCGGCAAGGTAAGGGCATCCTGGGCAAGAGTAGGTAAAGACGCCGATGCTTATGTAACAAACACCTACGTTGATCCTCCCGAATTTACGCTTTACGATGGCGGAAACGGCTTGGGTATTAAAGACTCATGGACACGCGGTAACTCATTTTTGATACCTGAAATCACCGAATCGCAAGAATACGGTTTCGACCTGAAGTTTCTCGACAGCCGTTTAGGTTTGGAATTTACGTATTACAAAAATAGCAGTATCAATCAGTTGCTTAGCCCGCGTACAACTCAGTCAACCGGTTATATATTTATGACTACCAATGCGGGCGTCATCGTCAACAATGGTATGGAATTGTCGGTTAACGTAGTTCCTGTCAAAACCAAAGATTTCACTTGGAATCTGCTTGTCAACGCATCCGGAAACCGCGGCAAGGTAAAAGAACTGTTGCCGGGTCTTGAAATATTATATGTTACCGATGTACAGGTGGGCAATGCTAAAGCCGCCTCTTTCAACGACGGTAATTTTATGGGTATTTCCGGATCGGAATACTTGCGCAGTCCGGAAGGATACCTTGTATTGAACCCCGAATCAGGTATGCCGACCTCCGATGGTTTGGTGACCCACGAAATCGGAAACCGCGAACCAAAAGTATTCGGCGGTATCAATAACAGCCTGCAATACAAAAATTGGAACCTGTCCTTCCTGTTGGATTACCGGATTGGCGGAGATATTTACAATGGTACGGATTATTATATGACTAACAACGGTATAAGCGCTCGCTCGGCCGATCGCCAGAAACTCAGCATCACCGGCGTAGTCAAAACAGGAGAAGACGCAGACAAGAATCCAATCTATTCCGAACCTAAAACTTTCGAGTACGAACGAGGACAGATGTATCCGGTAGGTAGCCTGACGTTGAGCGGCGATTACATCATCGACAATTATTATTGGCAGAGCGCCTACACGCTTAATTCCGCCAATTATATGACGAATACGAACTGGCTCAGGCTACGCAGCATCTCCCTTTCTTACTCGCTCTCGCAGGAAATATTGAACAAAGTGAAAGGAGTGAAGGGAGTAACGGCCACCCTGTCAGGCAGCAACCTGCTGTTGTGGACAAACTACAAGGGAATGGATCCTGAAACCTCGGCCGCCGGCTCAGGCGCTATCGGTTCAAGCTCCGTAGGTATAGACTATTGCGGTATTCCGGCTTTGGCGGGAATGTCATTCGGATTAAACATAACTTTTTAAAAACGAAATGAAGATGAAAAAAATATTTTATATTCTTACAGTAATAGCGCTGACGCTTGGCATGTCGGCATGTCAAGACTGGCTGGACGTCAACGACAATCCCAGCAGCGCAAGCAACACGGTGCCTACGCCGGATCTCCGGTTGAGGGTTATTCAGTTGAATTTTACGGACACTTATGAATCTTCGGGTACTCGTGCATCTTGGATCACGCAGAATATTACCAAGATAAGCGGTAATACTAACAATGACCTCATCCAACGGTGGAATTGTCAGATAGCCTCTACCACGTGGCCCTATCAGGGATGGTTTGTTTATACAGCTGCCAATATAGAGCCGCTGATTACAAAAGCTACCGCTGAAGAAGCTTGGCATTATGTAGGCGCAGCCCAATTGATACATGCTTGGGGATTTATGCTTATGACTGATTTGTACGGCGAAATGCCTTATACCGAAGCCTTGGGAGCAAACATCTCGCCCAGCTACGATGATGGAAAGACCATTTTCTACGGCTGTTTGGATATGCTCGAACAAGCTATCGAAAATCTTTCCAAAACGCAGCCTGCATCGGCAACTCCTTTGTCGGCAGGTGATAGCTGGAATGGCGGAGACGTGCAGAAATGGATCAAATTGGCTTACGGATTGAAAGCCCGCTGGCTCAACAACTTGACCAAGAAATCGTTCTACGACCCCGATGCAGTGCTGGCAGCTTTGGAAAAAGCGCAACAATCGGTAGCCGACAATACCACAGTACGCTTTATCAGCACAGGATCTACGGATAAAGCAGGTATTGTAGCATCGCTTCAACACACCAACGTGGGCGGAACAGGTCAACGTATGTCGAAATGGTATCAAGACCTGCTCACAAACACCTTTACCGGTGGATCGGGTGTTCAGGATCCGCGTACCACACGTATTATCCCCAGCGGGGAGTTTTACAATGCCGCTACGGGAAAAAAGGAATGGAGGCTCTCGCAAGGTGTTGATATTATCAACTCGGATATCCGTACCAAGAGCGGTCCTGTAACTTTTGAAATTTATGCGACCACACCTGACCCGACAAATACCATATCAGGGCTTGCCAGGGCAACGACAGAGGCACAAAAAGCAACTAACCCTGCTTTTACCAATCGCTGGTACACTACCAATGCCACAAAGGAAAGGCAAGGCGACTCAGTATATATTTCGATTTATTCTGACCGTTTGGATTGGATCCTTGATTGGCCGGACAACACCAATGATCGCTACTTGGCCAACCGTTACAACGGTATCAGAATATCCAACCCGAATTTCAATGACGATGTGATCAATGTAACTTCTACCGGCAGTTTCTACATCCGCGCCGATGCTCCCGGACACTTGGTATGCTATCACGAAATGTGCTTTATCAAGGCTGAAGCCCTCTTCCGCAAAGGCGACAATGGCGGTGCACTCACGGCTTACAAAGCCGGTATCCGCGCCCATATCGAAGCCATGAACGAAAAATTGCGCGACTATCCGCAGGTACTCGGTAAAGAGGTGATACCGGAAAGTGAAATCGCCGACTTCCTCGCAAGCGCTGCCGTAGCTCAGACGGCGGGCGAGTTGACCATGGCAAAAATCATGCAGCAAAAGCAGATCGCCATGTCGTTTACCATGCAAAACTGGAACGATATGCGCCGTTTCAACTATTCGGTGCCTGATCCGATTTACGGAGTGGTATATCCTGACTTTGGCCGTCCTTACGAGTTCGACGCAGCCGCACAGGAGTGCTATCCTTCGACCGACCCGAGCAATCCGCGCTATTGGCCTCGCCGGATACAGCAATGTAGCCATGAGGTTAACTACAATGAAGCAAACTGGTTGGAGTCTAACCCTGAAGCCAACAAACGCACTATTTTGTCTTATCCGGTCTGGTGGGATACGGCTGAATAACAAACAACACTGCTTCATAACAGGACGTCCCTCCTGTAGAAGACTGCCTGAAAGGATTGCAAAAGAATTTCAGACAGTCTTTTTTTATTGTCTTTCGTAATGATAAATCTGCTCAGCAACGAGGGTGTGTCTCAAGAGTTAATCGGCACGCAGATGACGCGGATTTGATGGATTTCGGTTGATTTTGCCTCAATGTTCGCGAACACTGACATGAATTTAAAAAATTTTGCCTCAATGTTCGCGAACACTGATATGAATTTGAAAAATTTTGCCTCAATGTTCGCGAACACCGTCCACCTTAAAAATTAATTACGCAGGGAGTAATCTTAATCCCATTCCTTTTTTTCATCCTTCAATAAATTCATCTTTATCGGCGTCGAGATTGAGGTCGTTGACGTTCATTTCGTCGTTGGCGCCTACGCAGACCGTCCAGCGTGTGTTTTCATCTTCGTTCAACCTGGTACATATTTCAAGCAGGGCTTGACAGCCGGAGTCATGGAAAAGTTTGGATACAGCTTCGTTTTGCAGAATATCCGTGTCTGCAAGGTCGAGCAAACTGTCGATTGCGGCATATTCGGCGCCGTATTTCTTGCGGCGGACAAGGCGGTGCAGCATGTTTCCTTCGAAAGTAGTCTTGTCGGTCATCAGCAGGAAATCGGTGATTACAAGTATGCCTTCGTGCGACACCGAGGCTATCAGATACCCGATTTTCATGCCGCCCATCAGGAAATCAATCATGTATTTGTTCAGACCTGTCAGACGACTGACGGGTTTGGTGAACGATGATACTAAATCCATGTTGCAGAAACCGTGAAGTATGTGCGCGCTGCGTGCCATGAGGTGATTGAAGGCGTCTTCGGAGATGTAAACCGGTATCTCCAGGTTGGAGAATTTCCGGCTGAACGAAAACTTTTTCAGCGCCTTTCCACGTATCATGACGGGGTTAAAGACGCCTTTTTCGTAATCCGGATAAAGTATTTCAGCTAACTGTACGACCATCAGGGTTGCGTCGCCGGACGTTACCAGCCGCGACCGCAACGGATAACTTCCGAGAGTTACGGTATGATACATCTTGAAATCCAGGTCTTCCATCACTTGTGGGGTCAGACGGCGTTTAGTGTGGCTCGCGAGCACCGATTGCGCCTTGGCGAGATGCGTTTCATATCCGAGAGCGTAGGTGTTAAGCCGTTCTTGAAACGGGTCGTCGAGGAGGGTGCAGGCTAAATTGGCAAGTTCTTGCAGGGTCTCGTCAAATTCGGTTCTGTGGCGCTCCGTCTCCGCAACCATGCCGTCAAAAAACTCTATACCGTTGAATTTATCTACGGGGTACTCTTTATCGAGCGCCGATTCCATCGAAAAGACTACATTTATATAATCTTCCATACTGATCATTTGACCGCTGCCGCGAATCAGTTCCATCTTCGTTACGGGCAAGCGTTCTGCGATTAGCTCATTCAGGAGGTCAAACAGTCGCTTTTGTATTTTGACGCCTTTTGCGACCTTAACCTCTACCGTACTTCGACGGATATATATCTCGAAACGCAAGGCGTCGGGCATCTTATCATACATCGACTCGTCGCCGAGCACCTTGCAAACCATCTTTATCTTGTCCATAAACTCGCTCTTGGTACGGGCTTTCTGCAGCTTTTTCTCTTGCAGGGTGTCGGGACGTTTCCTTTTGATGGTATTGACTACTCCTTTTCGTTTGATGTTTATTTCAGATGGGACTTTGGCGTTATTTTTAAATATCAATTCGTTCTTCTCAAAGAAATTTTTTACTCGAATGGTCTTTTTTTCGTCGTACTCAAAGGGCAGAAGGTCTTCGGACTTGTAGTTGAGCAGCGGACCGAGGCCTATCTCAAGCAGCGCGTCGTAGAGTACGGGAATCTGCTTGCAATCTACGGTGAAGAAAAAGCTGAGCTTGTCCATTCCAAGATGTATCATGTCGTCTTTACGGAGCTTCAGGCGTTCGGTCAGAATCATGCCTTTAGGGGTATCGGGCGATAAGATGGGCAGAAAACTGAGCACAAACAGCTTGTCGCCCTGCACCTCAAAGGGGTAATATCCGAAAAGTACATCCTTATAATAGCACTCAAACATGATGCGATCTTTCGTTCCGTACACAACCTCATGCAGGTACAAAAGCGGATCCATAACGTAGAAGTTGCGCTTGTGGGCGGGGAAAATATCGACCCGTTCCTTAATCCGCTGAAGCGCGTGCGACTGTATGTAGATGTCGATGCTTTCATCTTTGTCGATTTCCTTGCCGGTAATCAGCCATTGGTCGATAGTAGCGCAGTAGAACTTGTCGTTGCCATCCTTTGAGCCGGCCTGTCCGCAGCACATGACGCGAAACGCTTTATGACGCTGACTGCGATATGTGAAGTAAACCGACTCGCATTCGGCCGAATAGAGGGTGAGCAATGACTTCAGGACGCCGTCGGCCGACATGGAGGACAGTTCCCAATCGTATCCGTAGATGCGGAAATTGACTTTCGTTATCATCTGGACGATTTTCCTGAAGTGCAGCCCTATCTCAATGAGCAGCTTGTCTAAAGTCGTCTCGGCGAACTTCTCGGCGATAGCGTCTATGATGAGCATTTGCGTCGGCGGGAAAAGTCTGCTGTGATGTATCGAATTGATTTGCGTATAGAACATTGAGCAGAAGGTAACAAGCTCAAGGTAACTAAGGCCGATACTGCGGTCGCCGTAATAGTTCTCGCGCATGAAGTGCAGAGCGGAACTGTTGAGAAAGGTTACTAACTGCCGCGGCACATGATAACCTTCGGCCACTTTGAACTTCGGCGCCTGTATTTCACTAAGCAGGAAAACACTGCGCTGGTTTTTGGTCAGTTGGTCGAAAATATCAGGATCGAGGCCATAAGTGCGAATCATTTTCTTGATAGCAGCGTATGCCTTATCCGCATAAGACTTGTTCACAACCCTCTTTCGGTTATCAGTCGGTTTCTGTGCCGGCGTCTTTTTTCTTTTCTTGTTTTGAGCCATAAGCTAAATATTTTTCTGCAAAAATACTGTTTTTCCGCAAATTATAGCAAACGGGAGAAGCAAACTCACGGAATTTCTAATTTCTAATTTCTAACTTCTAACTTCTAATTTCTAACTTCTAATTCTATGGATTATTGCGCCGAGGAAGCCGCCGAGTACGTCGGCAAGGAGATCGAAGGGGTCGCCGGTACGGTTGAAGCAGTTGCTTTGAAGCAGCTCTATCATGCCGCCGTAAACAAAGGCAAGCATGGTTACAAGGATGACTGTGCGCCAATATCCTTGACGAGACCTGAAATACATCGTCAAACTCAAGAGTAAGGACTCAATAAAGAAGAAGCCGAAATGGGCGAGCTTGTCAATGTGAGGTAGCCGGACGCGAGGAAGTCCGTCCGACGGCATCGTGCAGAGGATAAATATCAGTACAGCCCAGAGCAGGCTTAAAATTAATAATAGATATACTGTCGTTTTCTGTTTCATAAAATTAATCGGTAAGAGTTTTAGCTAAAACTTCTGCATCTCACACAATCTTTTATAGTAGCCGTTGGCGAGCAGGAGGTCTGCATGGCGGCCGCGTTCTACTATCGAGCCTTCATGAAGTACGCATATCTCGTCGGCGTTGCGGATGGTCGAGAGACGATGCGCTATGACGATTATCGTGCGGTTGCGCATAAGGTTTTCGAGGGCTTCCTGAACGAGGCGCTCGGATTCGGTGTCGAGAGCTGAGGTCGCTTCGTCGAGGATAAGTATGGGAGGGTTCTTCAGGATGGCGCGGGCTATGCTGATGCGCTGACGTTGACCGCCGGAGAGCTTGCAGCCACGATCGCCGATGTTGGTTTGATAGCCGTGCTCGGAGGCGAGGATGAAATCATGCGCGTTGGCTATGCGGGCGGCTTCTTCGACCTCGGCAGGAGTGGCGGATGAGACCCCGAAAGCGATGTTGTTGAAGAAGGTGTCGTTAAAGAGGATTGCTTCCTGGTTTACGTTACCCATCAACTCGCGCAGCTCGTGCAGCGAAGCTTCGCGCACGTCTATCCCGTCAACCGTAATGCTTCCCTTATCTACGTCGTAAAATCGCGGCAGCAAGTCAACAAGAGTGCTTTTGCCTGAGCCTGACTGTCCTACCAGAGCTATGGTTTTACCTTTGACGACGTTCAGGTTTATGCCCTTGAGTACCCACTCGGAGCCGTATTTGAACCAGACGTCATTGTATTGTATGGCTTCGCCGAAGGCTATCGGTCGAGGGCTGGCGGGGGATTTGATGTTGGTTTCGGCGGCAAGGATTTTATCTACCCGCTCGACCGAAGCCAGACCTTTTTGGATTGCGTAGGTAGCTTTGCTCAGGTCTTTGGCGGGGTTGATGATGCTGTAGAACAGCACCAGATAGTAGATGAAAGTCGATGCGTCGATAGGGCTGTTGTTGCCCAGAATCAGCGTCCCGCCGTACCAGAGAATAACTACGATGGTAGCCGTGCCCAGAAACTCGCTGGCAGGATGCGCAAGCTGTTGACGGCGATAGATACGGTTCGTAGTATGTCGAAATTCTTCGCCGGCAGCCTCGAACCCCTGCCGTATCTTCTTTTCGGCATTAAAAGCCTTTATGACGCGCAGCCCGCTCAGCGTTTCCTCAATCCTGCTCATCAGCGCACCCCACTGGCTTTGTCCGAGCAGGGATTTCTTCTTCAACGCCTTGCCGACCTGTCCCATCACGTAGCCCGCAACCGGCAGCAGAATGAGTACAAACAGCGTCAGCTGCCAACTGATAATAAGCATCGCCGCAAGGTAAATCGTAATCATGATAGGGTTCTTAAACAGCATGTCGAGCGAACTCATTATAGAAGTTTCAATCTCATTTACGTCGCCCGAAACACGCGCTATGATGTCGCCCTTGCGCTCTTCGGAGAAGAATCCGAGCGGCAGTTCGGTAATCTTGCGGTTGATGCTGTTGCGGATGTCCCTCACCACTCCTGTGCGGATAGGTATCATCGTGTAGAACGCCAGATACATCGTCAGCACCTTCAGCAGCACTATCACAATCATCCCCAGACCTATTGCTATCAGTGCAAACGAGCCGCCGTGGGTTTCGATAAGATTGTTGATATACCAGTAGAAGTTATTTGTGAGCGCTGCGCCAACGGTCTTGAACCATTCGCCGGAAGCAGGGTCGAACGTCCATTCCATATAAGTATAAACCTTGTTGTCAACCTTGAAAAGTATTTCCAAGATAGGCATAATCAACACAAATGAGAACACGTTGAAGATAGCCGACAAAATATTGAACACAACGTTCATCTGCAAATACTTCTTGTAAGGCGGTACAAACCGCCGTAAAACCTTGATAAATTCTTTCATTATAAACTTTCAATTCGTTTTTATTAAGATAAATCCCTTGGCAGGGGAAAATTCATTTCTGTTTAGTGTATATAAAAAACCCGCCAAACCTTGCGAAAAGGCGTCTGCACGATGCGGATTTGTCCGCTCGACGCGCGGGAAGGAATCTGCACGATGCGGATTTGCGATCTGTCCTTTCGTCTTTGGCAATCTCTATCTTCATTTCAGTTCGGGGTAGCTAATGCGCGTATGATAAATAGTTTTGAGCCTTTCGAGGAAGACGCCCTTGATAACCGCAATATCATTGAACGTCAGCGGCGCTTTATTAAGCAGACCGTCCGATATCTGACCGTCGATTATCTTGTCGATCCGTCCTTTGATGCTGACGTCGGTATATTCCGGCAGACTGCGCGATGCTGCTTCTACCG
>JAITNE010000200.1 GCA_031290635.1 Tannerella sp.
TGTCGCACATCCGTCAGGCAATTGCCTCGGGGCGAACGTTGTTTCGTGCAATTCGTGCAATCCGTGGACAACTCGCACATAGCGTGTCGCGCATCCGTCAGGCAATTGCCTCGGGGCGAACGTTGTTTCGTGCAATTCGTGCAATTCGTGGACAACTCTACTATCGCGTGTCGCACATATCCATCCCCAATTCTCAACTTCTAATTTCTAACTCCTAATTCCTAACTTCTAATTCCTAATTTCTAACTTCTAATTCTCAATTCCTTTTCGTTATCATCTTTCCCTTTTTCGTTTTAGCGCGTATCTTGACCGTATTTGATTGAAATTTTGTACCTTTGCAGGATAAATTATTGAAGTATATTTATGAAGAAGATTAATTTTATTGTAGCTTTAAGCATTGCGCTTATTGTCTTTTCATGCGGAAATAAAGATTCGCACGACAAACAGGAACATCAGGCAGAACAGGGCAAGTCCGCCGGTTCCATGTCCGCTAAAACAACATCCTACCCTGTCGCTACCGTCTCACGAGGCTCAGCCGAGCTTGTTACCTATTATCCGGCAACCCTGCGCGGTAAGGAAGACGTCGAGATACGCCCGCGCATCGACGGTTTCATCGAAGACATACTTATTGATGAAGGATCGGCAGTTCATCAGGGACAGGTTTTGTTCAGGATAAACTCACCGCAGGCCGAGCAGTCTGTCAGCACGGCTCAGGCGGCCGTTGCAGTAGCCGAGGCACAGCTTGCTACCGCCGATTTGAACGTCAGCCGGATGCAGCCGTTAGCCGACAAGGGCATCATCAGCAAGGTGCAGCTGGAAGCATATAAAAATGCCGCTAACGCCGCCAAAGCCTCTAAAGAGCAAGCCCTGGCGCAACTCAAAAACGCCAACGCAACCATGTCGTGGACCTCGGTTACAAGCCCTGTCAACGGACACGTCGGCGCTGTAGCCTACCGCAAGGGCAGTTTAGTCAGCAACCAGAACGTGCTCACTACCGTTGCAAACACTGCCACCGTCTTTGCCTGCTTCTCGCTTAACGAAAAAGAACTGACCGGCTTTCTCGGACGACTTGAAGGCGTCTCCCGGACAGAAAAACTCCGGAACTCGCCCGAAGTAAGCCTTACCCTTGCCGACGGCTCGGTCTATCCATTAAAAGGACGCATCGAAACCATCGCCGGAGTAGTCAACATCACCACCGGAAGCGCCGGTCTGAGAGCAGTCTTCGACAATGCCGACGGACAGCTTCGCAGCGGCACGAGCGGCACGATAGCCATACCAGCCTTCTACACCGACGTAGTCATCATCCCACAACGCGCAACCTTCGCCCAGCAGGACAAGACGCTGGTTTATGTCGTCGAAGACGGCCGCGCCATCCAGCGCATCATCGAAGTTACCGCCACGCCCGACGGACAGTCATATATAGTACATTCCGGCTTGCAGGCAGGCGAGAGCATTGTCACAGAGGGCGTCGCCACGCTCGTTAACGGTACACGAATCACTAATCCATAAATCATGCTTAAAACATTCATAGACCGTCCCGTATTATCAACGGTTATCTCCATACTTATAGTTGTGCTCGGTATCATCGGGCTGCTGATGCTTCCGGTGGAGCAGTATCCCGACATTGCGCCGCCTACCGTCAGGGTTTCAGCCACTTATCCGGGCGCTAACGCCGATGTAGTCATGAACTCCGTAGTCATACCGCTCGAGGAGCAAATCAACGGCGTCGAAGGCATGACCTACATGACCTCGACGGCTTCAAACACAGGTAGCGCCAACATTTCGGTATTCTTCGAGAAGGGCATCAATCCCGACATTGCGGCCGTAAACGTACAGAATCAGGTCGCCAGAGCCACGCCCCGACTGCCGCAGGAGGTTACTCAGATAGGCGTTACGGTGCGCAAACAGCAGAGTTCTACTATTCTGATGATTAATTTCACCACCGACAACCCCGATTATGACCAGACATTCCTCCAGAACTACGCCAACATCCACCTTCTGCCGCCCATCAAGCGTGTAAAGGGCGTTGGCGATGCTAACGTGTACGGCGCTCGCGACTATTCCATGCGTATCTGGCTGAAACCCGACGTGATGGCGGCTTACAGACTGACTACTCAGGAGGTCGTCGCCGCGCTTCAGGAGCAGAACATCGAAGCAGCGCCCGGCGAACTCGGCCAGGAAAGCAAACAGGCGTTTCAGTACACCCTCAAGTACACCGGACGGCTCAAAACCACTGTTGAATACGAGAATATCATCGTCCGCTCTATCGACGGACAGGTGCTGCGGCTGCGCGACGTGGCGGAGGTCGAACTCGGCGCGCTTAACTATACCGTGCTCTCGAAGGTCGATGGCAATCAGTCGGTAACGATCGGCATCAACCAGACGGCAGGCTCGAACGCGCAGGAAGTTATCAACAATATCAAAGCCGGACTTGATGAGGCCGCGCTCAACTTCCCTCCCGGCCTGAAAATCATCTACGTACAGGATGCAAACGAGTTTCTCGACGCATCCATCGAAAAAGTGCTGCATACTCTGGTGGAGGCTTTCCTGCTCGTGTTTGTGGTAGTGCTGATTTTCCTCCAAAACTTCCGTTCTACGCTGATTCCGGCCATAGCCGTGCCTGTCGCCATCGTGGGAACGTTCTTCTTCCTTCAGATGTTCGGATTTTCCATCAACCTGCTGACGCTGTTCGCTCTCGTTCTGGCTATCGGTATTGTGGTGGATGATGCGATAGTGGTGGTCGAAGCCGTCCACGCCCAGCTTGACGCCGGTATGACCGACTCGCGCGAGGCTACCATCAAGGCGATAAAGGAGATTGCGCCGGCTATCGTGTCTATCACGCTGGTAATGTCGGCGGTATTCGTGCCTGTGAGTTTTATCGGAGGTACTTCGGGTGTATTCTACAAGCAATTTGGGTTGACGCTCGCTGTTGCTATCCTGCTTTCGGCGGTTAATGCACTGACGCTAAGCCCGGCGCTGTGCGCTATCTTCCTTAAAGGAAAACACAAGTCTTCGGAGAAGTCTTCTTTGGATAATTCATCTTTGGAGATGTCTTCTTCTTCAAAAACAACATCTTCCAAGCAAAGCAATAACATCTTCTCCCGTTTTGCTTCCTTATTTAATATATTTTTTGAAGCTGCGACAGTGAAGTACGGTCGAGCGCTGCACTTTCTCGGTAAACGCGGTCATCGCTGGATTACATTAACCTTGATTCTAACGATGGTTACCCTGCTTTTCACCCTGATGAAAGTTATTCCTTCCGGCTTTGTGCCGCAGGAAGACAGCGGCGGAGTGATGGGAATGGTTACCCTTGCGCCGGGCGCTTCGCTTGAACGCACGCAGGAAATCACGCAGGAAGTTACCGACATAGCACGCAACATCGAACACGTGCAGAACGTCGCTTCACTCGTGGGAGTAAACTTTATGAGCGGACAAGGCAGCTCCTACGCCACGATTCAGATCAAGATGTACCCGTGGAACGACCGCAAGATTACTACAAACCAGGTCGCCGCCATCCTCAAAGATAAGACCGCCGACATCAAGGACGCTACCTTTATCTTTATGGGAACGCCGACCCTGCAAGGCTTCGGGCTTAGCAACGGCGTAGAGCTGCAGATGCAAGACCGCACGGGCGGCGACATTAACCACTTCTTCGACGTAACCAACGACTTCCTCGCCGCCATGCGCCAAAGGCCTGAAGTAATGATGGCGATGACTACCTTCAACCCTAACTTCCCGCAGAAGCAAATCGACGCTAATGTCGCCAGGATAAAGGAAGCCGGACTGACGCTCGGACAGGTTATGAGCACCCTGCAAGCCTTTGTCGGCAGCATGTACGTCTCCGACTTCAACCTTTACGGCAAGCAATTCAGGGTGATGGTGCAGGCGCTGCCGGAATATCGCGAGCGGCTTGACAATCTCGACGGCTTCTTTGTCCGTACGGCTTCCGGAGAGATGGCTGCCGTAACGGAATTTCTTACTGTTACAGATGTAACCGCGCCTCAAACGCTGAGCCGCTTTAACATGTACTCGTCGATGAGCATCACCATCATGCCGAATTATATCGGAGGATATGCCAATGGAGACGTACTTCGCGCTATCGACGAAGTCGGCGAGGAGATACTGCCCGAAAGCTTTACCTACGACTACTCCGGCATGACGCGCGAAGAAGTCAAGAGCGGCGGACAGACATACATGATTCTGGCCTTATGCCTGATATTTGTTTACCTCCTGCTGTCAGCGCTCTACGAGAGCTACATCCTTCCTTTGGCCGTAATCTGTTCGCTGCCGGTGGGACTGGCCGGCGTTTATATCTTCATCTTCATCGGAATGTCGATGGGAACAGGTATTGTAAACAATATTTACGTACAGATTTCGCTGATAATGCTGATTGGAATGCTGGCTAAGAACGCCATTCTGATTGTCGAGTACGCCGTCCAGCGACGCAAGCAGGGATTGAGCATAGTAGAATCGGCCGTCAACGGCGCTGTAGCCCGACTTCGACCTATCCTGATGACTTCATTCGCCCTCATCTTCGGACTGTTGCCGCTGGCTATGGCTTCAGGCGCAGGAGCTATCGGCAACCGTTCAATCGGCATCTCGGCCATCGGCGGAATGCTGATCGGCACGTTCCTCGGCATACTTGTAGTGCCTTCGCTGTTCATCATCTTTCAATTGATTCAAGAACGATTCAGCAAGTCCGGCTTAGTCAACGCCGCGAAGATGATAGCGGTCGTCAGCATACTGTCGATCGGCACATCCTGCCGTGTACTCAATAAATTTCAGTCGCCGGAGGTTGATACAACCGATATTTATCGATCGGAATATACATCAAATGATACTGCGACGGTCGCATCGCTGCCCTGGACTGCGTACTTTACCGATCCAACCCTGCAATCACTTATTAAGGAAGGACTGAGCGCCAACTTCGACCTGCGAACTGCTTATCTTCGCGTGGAGGAGGCTGCGGCGGCGCTTTCGATAGTGCGGGCGGCATATTTCCCCACAGCAGGACTTGCCGGACAAGCCACACACTCGCGTACAAGCGAGCAAAACGGCATTACCGACGCACTCGGCTACGGCAGCAATCGTTATCAATTGGGAATTGCCGTGCAATGGGAGGTTGACCTCTGGGGAAAACTCAACCGTCGTTCGCGAGCCGGCATGGCGCAATATCTCCAAAGCATCGAATACAAGCGGCTGATACAGACTACTCTTATCTCAAACATCGCCGCCTCCTACTTTACTTTGATGGCGCTTGACGAACAGCTTCACATCTCGCTCGAAACGATAGAAGTGTTGAAGCAAAACACAGTTTCGATGCAGGCGATGATGGACGCCGGACTGCTGACTGCCGCCGCTGTAGAACAAAGCCGCGCACTGCTGGCTTCGACGCAGGTCTCGGCCTTAAATCTTGAAGTCTCTATCCGCAAGTTGGAGAACGCCCTTTCCATCGTCGCAGGACGCAAACCCGGCGCTATCGACAGGCAGCTTTTGTCCACCTGGACAGCTCCTGCAGCCACATTGCCGCATGGCGTACCGGCTCAGATGCTGGCCTTGCGTCCCGACGTGCGCTCAGCCGAACTGCAGTTGCGTTCAGCCTTCGAGTTGCGCAACGCCGCGCAAGCATCGCTCTATCCCTCATTGACGCTCACTTCCGGCACTATGCTCGGCTACGGTTCTACCTCGTTAGCCGACTTTTTCAAGCCCGAAAACCTTCTGGCTAACGTCATTGTCGGCTTGACGCAGCCTGTCTTTGCCGGAAATCAACTGCGTGCCCAGGTGAAAATCACGAAAGCGCAGGAGCAGGAAGCGCTGACTGCCTTTGAAAAAGCTGCATTGACCGCAGCGCGTGAGGTTTCGGACGTATTATTTGTTTACGACAAGGCGATTGAAAAGACTGTTTACCGTCGCGAGCAGATAGAATCGCTACGCAAGTCGGTTGACTATACCGGAGAGTTGCTTCTTGCCGGCGAAGCGACCTATCTTGAGGTCTTAACCGCCCGTCAGAGCTACTTAACCGCCCAACTCGCCTCTGTAAACGACATTTTAGAAAAAGCACAAGCCATAATCGACCTCTACCGCGCATTAGGCGGAGGCGACGGTGATTAAAACTCGTCATTAGATTCTTTGGTTTTGGTGATTTCCTGTATAATAATGTACGCGTACATTATATACAGGAAATTTTTGCATGTAAATACAGTGTATCTTCTGAATTTTGCAGAAAAAATACTTGGCGACTTTCACTGAGATGCTCGTAAAGACGTCGTAGCATGGAAATTTCAATTTTTATTGAAAATAATTGCCAAAAAATTTGGAGGTATCAAAAAAAAACCATATCTTTGCAACTCGGCCGGATGATTTACTGCGCTGTCGGAAGATTCGCAACCATAGTTTGAGAGCCGCGAGTTGGAGTTTAACGTATTGAAACTGCAAAAAATGACTCGGTTTTACCATTCATAATATGCAGTAACAAGGATACGAAGCAGAAACAGTCAGTATTTAACTTATTGACTGTCAATGATTGGAAGTGATTTAGAATAACTTATACAAAAATATAAATTCACACGAAGAATAAAGTGGAAACAGATACCACTCAAAAAAACGAAATTAAAAAATCTTATTATGAAATGGTATTTAAAAGTATTAAAACAGTACGCTGACTTTAGCGGAAGAGCAAGAAGAACAGAATATTGGATGTTTGCACTGTTCAACATGCTGATTGTATTTTCATTAGTTCTTATTTCCGTCATTATCGGCGGAATACTTGGAGGCGGCGATGGAGCAGCAACAGGAAGCACAGCAGGCTTGGTGCTTTACTCTATTTATGCCATATTTGTCTTCATTCCCGCGTTGGCCGTTGTAGTCAGACGACTGCACGACACAGGCAAAGGAGGAGGATGGGTATTTATCACATTTGTTCCTTTGATAGGAAGTCTTTGGTTTTTAGTTCTGATGATTCAGGACGGCGAATCAGGATCAAACCGATTTGGAGCAAACCCTAAAGAATTGTCAATCGAATCACCTTATTGAGTTGGTTTATTGATAGCTCCTTACGAGAGTAGTGCGTGTACTTGGACAACATGACAGTTGTCCGTACCGCACGCTATCGCTCTGATACAATCAGCACGGTTTAATACGACGCTACCTGACAAAGAAGAGTTAAGAAATATGATGAACCAACTATTAGAATATGTTTGACAACTTTGAATTCTCTCTCAAGCTATAGCAGAATTTTAATAGTTATCCGGATAATTTCCGATTATCTATTGAAATTTTACTACCTTTGCAGCGATTTTTATCTATATAAGTAATGGCAAATTTCAGCAGAATTTTGATAGTTATTGGACTTATTCTCCATTATCTGTTGAAATTTTACTATATTTGCCGAAATTTTTTGTTGAAAAGATGGAAAGATTAAATAGTTTGGGAGTTATTCCCGTCAATAAGGACATTTTATATTCGCTATTCAGCGATTTGAAATTTCCCGAAAATAAGGTATCCGAATTAGAGCGCAAAAGGCTTATAATAAGGATAAGGCGCGATTTGTATGTTGTTTCCAAGCAAGTTCATAATCGGGAAATATCAATCGAACTTGTGGCAAACCATTATCCGGTATCGCGTGTCGCACATGTCCATTATCACATGTCAGTCATTGCGAGTGCCTGTAAAAATTTCAAATAAGAAAAATGACGCGCGGTAGCCTGAAAGGCTATATTTTCATAACCGCAGGTCAACGACCTGCGGAAAAACCAAATAACAACAGCTGCCTGAAAGGCAGAACTCCATCGCAAGTTCTGCCTTTCAGGCAGTTGTTTTGTGGATGTCCTGCCGCAGGTTGCGCTATCGCTTACCTGCGGTTATGAAAATTACGTCCCTTCGGGACTTGCTTCGCACATGTTCTTCATTGCGAGGTACGAAGCATTTTAATCCGTGAAATCCGTGAAATCCGTGGAGGAAGACCTTTATTGCATGTCGCACATGTCCCTCATTGATAGGCACGAAGCAATCCAATCCGTGTAATCCGTGAAATCCGTGGAGAGATACCTCTAACTCTTCATAAAATCCATAAAATCAGTGGATAACGATTCCTTTTGATTTATAAACTTCAAGAACTTTGAAAAAAATTTAAGAAAAATCGAAGAATTATATTTATTTAACTTTTCAAACTTGCATTTTTCAAATATAGTCCGTATATTTGCAGCGAATTACTTATCAAAAATAGAATTTTATGATAGAATTTTTAGACATGACGACAACTAAACGCGCATTAAAGCTACAATCTCAGCGCTATGCCGATGCAGGATCGAAAGATTTCACGCCGTCAAAATCGTGCGACGAAAAGTTTCGATCAGAAGAACTCCGTTTCACTCGTAGAATGGGACGTTTTGACCAAAATCACTCCGTTTCACTCGTAGAACGGGACGTTTTGACCAAATATACTCCGTTTCACTCGTGGAATGGGAAAATTCAACTGACAGATAATATATGTTTCACTAATAAAAAGATAAATTTATGAGATTTCTAACTTTACACAAATCACAACTGCATGCCGATGAACATAACAAGTTTCATCAACGTTTTATGGAACTTTTAGATAAGTATCCTGTTGTAATAGCGTTTGTTGCTCCGCAGTACAAGATAATGGAAGACCTTTTGGCGATTGAATCCAAACTTATAGAAGCACAACGCTCAAGCGCATACACAGAATTACTTGCCGAAATAGATATAAAACAAGACACTTCCATCTCAGGAATAAAAAAAATAATTGAAGTAGGATTAATCAGCTTCGATCCATTAGTCGTAGAAGCTGCAAAACGCCTCTCACTACGAATGAGATCCTTTAAAAATATACAATCAAAGAGATATGAAGGCGAATCCGCATCAATCGGCATACTTATATCCGACTTTCGCAGCTCTTTTCCCGGTGATATTGTAACATTAGGACTTGTCCCGTGGCTAAACAAATTAGAAACAGAACATAACCAGTATGACGAAATATTTGAACTGCGCAATACAAGTTTATCAGAGCGTATTTCAGTCAAACTTAAAGACATACGCAAGCAAATAGACGCCCTCTACAAAGATATGACCGAGCATATAGCAGCAGCAATCACAAATGCCGATACGGATATATATCTTGAATTTGCTTTACAACTTGATCAGGAAATAATATATTATAATGCAAAATCAACACATCATGCCCGCAAAGACATCTCTGATGTCAATATTGATGATATCCCGACACAAACATATACCGGAGACCCTGTAAACTATATACCGACAGTTTACTATAGCGAAGAAGGTAAAAAAACAATTAAATTAATTTTCGGCAAAAATTTTACGGTTACTTATAAAAACAATGTCGAAGTCGGCACAGCCAAACTTGTAATTACAGGTAAAGGACTATACAGAGGCAATAAAATTGTAACATTTAATATCGCATCAGAAGTAATTTAAGCGCTATGAAGTAATGTAAAAATGATATTACGAAATATTTATAAAGAAGAAATTGTTATACAAATTATAAAATAATACTGCACAATTTCAAACATTAATTTATATATCATGAACAAATTAATTTATTATCCAAGGCGTCGGTGGGAAGATGGGATCAGAATGGATCTTAGGGAGATTGGCTTGGGGGGTGTGGATTGGATTCGACTGGCTCAGGACAGGGAC
>JAITNE010000185.1 GCA_031290635.1 Tannerella sp.
GTCTAATCTCCAAGCCGTTTCGGAAGCATACGACAAATGGAAAAAGCGATTGTAGGGGCCACTGCCTAATTGAGAATTGAGAATTGAGAATTGAGAAATAAATACGAATTGAGAAATGAAAAATGAGCTTCTAACTGCTCGTAGTTGGCGGGACACTGTCATAAGCGTTAGCGGGTCACTGTCATAAGCGTTAGTGGGACACTGTCATAAGCGTTAGCGGGTCACCCTCGCTAAAATACGCAGGCAAACGTCGCCGTCATTGCGAGGTACGAAGCAATCTTTATATTAGTACAATTGCCTTGAAGGCGAACTTCAATTCGTGCAATTCGTGGACAAAAAACGTGGATTATCATTCATTCTTAGAAAGAAATTGTGGATAGAAATCGTGGATAGAAAAACTTTATTATTAAATATTCATTCTAAATTAATTTATTTATGGCAACAACAACTTATTTCCCCACAGTGGGACAAATCAAATTTGAAGGCAAAGAGAGTAAAAATCCTTTAGCATTTCGTTTTTATGACGCCGAAAAGGTAGTCTATGGTAAGAAGATGAAAGACTGGTTCAAGTTTTCCATGGCGTGGTGGCACACCCTCTGCGCTGACGGAGGCGACCCTTTCGGTCCGGGTACTAAAAAATTCCCGTGGACCGAAGGAACGGAGTGTCCTGTAGAGTTAGCGAAACAAAAATTAGACGCCGGTTTTGAGTTCATGCAGAAAATAGGCATCGGCTACTACTGCTTCCACGACATCGATTTAGTGTCGGAAGGCGCTTCGATTGAAGAATATGAAGCCAACCTTAAAGCTATCGTCGCCTACGCTAAGCAGAAACAGGCCGAGACAGGCATCAAACTGTTGTGGGGCACGGCTAACGTGTTCGGACACAAGCGTTACACTAACGGTGCGGCTACTAACCCCGATTTCAACGTAGTAGCCCGCGTAGCCGTTCAACTCAAAAACGCTTTGGACGCTACAATCGAGCTTGGAGGCGAAAACTACGTATTCTGGGGCGGTCGCGAAGGTTACTATTCGTTGCTCAACACCGAAATGAAACGCGAAAAGGCGCATCTGGCACAGATTTTGACGGCCGCTCGCGACTATGCTCGCGCCAAAGGTTTCAAGGGCAATTTCCTGATTGAGCCTAAACCTATGGAGCCTACTAAACATCAGTATGACGTTGACGCCGAGACCGTTATCGGTTTCCTTCGCGCCAATGGATTAGACAAGGATTTCAAGCTCAACATCGAGGTAAACCATGCAACATTAGCCGGTCATACCTTCGAGCACGAATTGCAATGCGCTGCCGACGCCGGTATGCTTGGCTCAATAGACGCTAACCGCGGCGACGCCCAGAATGGCTGGGATACCGACCAGTTCCCCGTTGACGCTTACGAACTGACGCAAGCTTTGCTCGTCATCCTCAAGAGTGGCGGTTTGCAGGGCGGAGGCACTAACTTCGACGCTAAGACGCGCCGCAGTTCGACCGATTTGGAAGATATTTTCATTGCTCACATCGCCGGAATGGACGCCTTTGCGCACGCTCTGGAAAGTGCAGCCGCCATTCTCGAAAAATCCGCCATTCCTCAATTGTTGAAAGAGCGTTATGCTTCGTTCGACAGCGGTAAAGGCAAGGAATTTGAAGAAGGCAAACTCTCGCTCGACGACTTGGTCGCTTATGCCAAATCGAATGGCGAGCCTGCTCAAATCAGCGGCAAACAGGAACTGTACGAAGCAATTGTAAACATGTACGTCTAAATTATGAAAAGAGATTATAACTTAGGCTACATCGTCAGTATCACCTTGGTAGCAACACTTGGCGGCTTGCTGTTCGGATACGATACGGCAGTGATTTCGGGAGCAGAAAAGGGCTTGGAAGGATTTTTCCTGCAGGCAGGCGATTTCTACCATAAGGGCTGGCACGGATTTACTTGCGCCAGCGCTCTTATTGGATGCGTTATCGGAGGATTTACTTCCGGTTTCTTCGCCTCTCGATATGGACGGCGCAATTCACTGCGATTTGCATCCGTGCTGTTTTTTCTTTCAGCTTTAGGCTCGTATAACCCTGAATTTTTGTTCTTTTCGGAAGGAGAAACAGGTTTCAGCCTTATGATTGCGTTCAATCTTTACCGCATATTGGGCGGCATAGGCGTCGGTTTGGCTTCGGCTATTGTGCCGATGTATATTGCTGAAATCGCCCCGTCGAAGATTCGCGGAACGCTGGTTTCATGCAACCAATTCGCAATCATCTTTGGTATGTTGGTCGTCTATTTTGTCAATTATTTGATACTTGGCGACCATACCAATCCTGTTATCGACAAGGATGTCGCCGGTCTGCTGACGGTTAATGCTGCGTCCGACTCATGGACTATTACTACCGGTTGGCGATTTATGTTTATGTCGGAGGCTTATGTGGCGGCTGTGTTCTGTATCCTGCTTTTCTTTGTTCCTAAAACCCCGCGTTATCTTGTTCTTATCGGGCAAAACGAAGAAGCGATGCGGATTTTGACTAAAGTAAACGGTGCAGCGCGAGCCAAAGATATCTTGGCGGATATTGTGGCGACATCGAAGGAAAAAACCGAAAAACTGCTGGCTTACGGCGTATTGGTGGTCTTAATCGGCATCCTTTTATCAGTATTCCAACAGGCAATAGGCATTAATGCAGTGTTGTATTTTGCTCCGCGAATTTTTGACAGCGTAGGCGTCGAAGGTGGTGGTATGCAGCAGACTGTATTGATGGGCATTGTGAACATAATATTTACCGTCGTTGCAATAGTAACGGTTGACAGATTCGGACGCAAACCGCTTCTGATAATCGGTTCGATTGGCATGGCTTTAGGCGCTTTTGCAGTAGCTCTTTGCGATAGTTATGCTATCAAAGGACTGCTTCCGGTCGTTTCGGTCATCGTTTACTCGGCATTTTTTATGATGTCGTGGGGACCTATTTGTTGGGTGTTGATTTCCGAGATTTTCCCGAATACAATACGCGGAAAAGCAGTAGCCATCGCAGTTGCGGCGCAGTGGATTTTCAACTACATAGTGTCATCAACCTTCCCGCCATTGTACGAATTTAGTCCTATGTTGGCTTATGGCTTGTATGGCGCTGTGTGCGTTCTGGCTGCTCTCTTTGTCTGGAAGATGGTTCCCGAAACCAAGGGAAAGACTTTGGAGGACATGACTCGTTTATGGAGGAAAAATCCCGCATAAACATTATACATTATTTCCCGGAAGAAATACTGTGTGGTCTGTCACATGCAAATGCGCAGACTGCACAGTATTTTAAATTCATTCCTTGAATGCAAATACGGCGGTAATGTTTGTTATCCGCTTGTTGAAAGGTAGTGTCCAGACTACTTCCTTGTTTGGGTCTATCTCAAGCAATAGTGGTTGCGACTTGTCTTCGCTGTACATGTTTGAGTTGGCTATCAGGCGGTTGCCGTTAGGATATTGGAATATCTCGGCAACATAGAGCAACGACGCGCCTTTTAACTCTTGCGTGATGATGAATTTCTCGAAATGGGTGTTCTTGGGATTTATTTCCTTGATAACTCCTCCACTTCCGCATGAAACGAGCAGATTGCCGGTATCGAGCAGGAGTACGGCGTGGGCTTCGGTCGCTACAAACACTAAGTTTTTGAGCTGTCCTTCGGGCGTTACTCTTATAATCTTATGTTTGTCTAAAAGAGGCACGAGATAGTGACCACTGTCGGTTTTAACGATGTTTCTGAACTGATTGTGGACAGTAAAAATCAACGTAGAGAACTTTATTTCTTTCGTTTGTACGCCTTTGTCGTCGAGTTCTACTATTCTGGCGGGAGTGCCGCATACGCCTATCAAAAAGCCGCCGTCTTTGAGCCGCGAAACGCTGTGTATCTCTTCGTTCTCGTCGGCTTTATAGTCCCATACGGTCGCATGATTGCGGTCGATTAGGCGTGCGCCTTTAGAGTAGGCGTAGAGGATATTACCTTCTGGGGTTACTTCCACATTGTTACATTCTTCGCCGCTATCGAGTGGGTGTGTCCATTCTATCGTGCCCGAAGCCTTGTCAACGATAGCGATTTCTTGCCAGCCGCTACCTGCGACGGCAATCTTTTCTTTTTTGCATGAAACGCAGCTAATCAAAGTGATAGCTGACAATAGAAGCCAATTATTTATTCTCATATCTTCAATATTTATTATAAAAACGGCGCAAAGTTACAACAATTTTTAAAATTACACTATCTTTGCACCAATTTAATTGCTAAAGAGACATGTTTAAGGAACTGTTTAAGACGACAATATCGCTGATTATCAAGCCTTCAATTGCTTGGCAAGAGCTAAACGCACGACATACGGAGAATAATGATAAGTTCTTGTCCGACTATGTCTATCCTTTCATTGGGATGATTGTGGCGGCGGCCTTTCTGGGAGAATTAATATCGCTGAAAGCGTTTGACTTGCAGATAGCTCTCAAGTCGGCTATTCTCGACGTTATTTCTTATTTCGGAGGATTCTTCCTGGCTTCTTATCTTATCTGTGAGACGCTGGCGCGTTTCTTTCATCGCGAGCATAATATGTCGCTTTGTCAGCGTTTTACGGGTTATTCATCGTCATTGATGTTTGCTATTACCATTTTTCTGAAACTCATTCCGGAGTTCTTCTTCTTGCAGTTTGTCCTTATTTATACGTTTTATATTGTATGGGAAGGCGCTCGGCAATATATGAATATTGATGAAGCTGAGCAACTAAAGTTTGTCACTATCAGTACTATAATCATTGTGATAACACCTCATATACTTGCTTTTGTGGTTGGTTTCATAATTCCGGGTTTAAGATAGGCTTCGTTATTCAAAATTATTTTCTACCTTTGTGCTCTTAATAAGTGAAAATCAATATGATTCAATCAATGACGGGCTTCGGAAAGGTTACGACCGAACTGCCGACAAAAAAAGTAACTATAGAGATTAAGGCGCTTAACAGTAAGCAGTTCGATCTCTTTACGCGCATCTCTTCTAACTATAAGGAGAAAGAGATGGATATTCGTTCGCTGCTTTCTCAACGCCTTGAACGCGGTAAAATCGAACTTACTATCAACGCTGAGGCTATCGGTAAGGATATAAGTACTAAAATCAATGTTCCGGTAGTCGAGGCGTATATATCACAGGTTGAGGAGATAAGCCGAACTCTCGGTATAGATCCTCCAAAAGATATGATTACTACTGTATTGCGATTACCCGAAGTCATTAAGACTGAGATGCTTGATGCCGATGAAGAGGAGTGGAGAATAGTGCTTGCGGCTACTAACGAGGCTATCGACCGGCTCTGCGAATTTCGTAAGCAGGAAGGCGCTATGCTGGATAATATTTTCCGACAAAATATTCATAATATCTCAGTATTAGTAAGTGAAATCGAACCTTATGAGAAAGACCGCACGGACAAAATTAAGGCTCGTATAGAGGATGGTTTACAGCAGATTCCTGATGTTGTGATTGACTCAAACCGTCTCGAACAGGAGATGATTTATTACATTGAAAAACTTGATATTAACGAGGAAAAAACTCGTTTGGCGAACCATCTTAAATACTTCATCGAGACGCTCGATAACGGACACGGACAGGGTAAAAAGCTTGGTTTCATCGCTCAAGAGATAGGGCGCGAAATCAACACACTCGGCTCTAAAAGCAATCATTCTGAGATGCAACAAATAGTCGTACAGATGAAGGACGAACTCGAACAGATTAAAGAACAGGTTCTTAACGTGCTCTGAAGTTATGCTGACAGGTATATTCTCAGGTTCTTTCAACCCCATTCATATCGGACATTTAGCGCTGGCAAACTGGATTTGTGAGTTTGGAGGCGTGGATGAACTGTGGTTTCTCGTTTCGCCGTGCAGTCCGCTGAAAGAGGAGGCCGAACTGATGGACGAAAGGTTGCGTTTTGGACTTGTCGCGCGTGCTATTGCCGACTATCCCAAGTTTCGCGTCAGTGACTTTGAGTTCGCACTCCCCAGGCCGTCATTTACTATCAATACCATGCGTGCCTTGCGTGTCGCTTATCCTGACAGAGAGTTTGCGCTTATCATCGGAGCCGACAGTTGGACTAATATGTCGCTATGGAAAGACTCCGAAGCGTTGATAGCAGAGTTTAACATAATAATCTATCCACGAAAGGCTTACGACATTATTATTCCTCCCGAATACACTAATGTAAAAGCCGTCGAAGCGCCTGTTTTAGAGGTGTCGTCAACGTTTATTCGCCATGCTCTCAAAGCTGGACACGACGTACGATACTTCTTGCCATTCGCCAATAGAGCCATTACAATAGAGCATTGAGCATTATCACTTGCCTCTGCCCTCTTGCCAATTGAAAATCATCCCCAACTCATATTTTATTTATTTTGCGTTTAACGCTTGCGGTAAAATCCGACCAATTATCAACCTTGAAAGCACGAATATCTCGAACTGATAGTGCAAACCAATCTACATCCGACAGAGCGTTAATAGCATCAAATACAACGCTTAAGTCATCGCTTGAAGTAATGTATGTACTACCTTGAATCCAATGAAACTGATGCTGTTGCATGATACCTTTGATTTCGTAATATGCGTGATGATATGGGACGCCATAAAACTGCTCCAGGTCGGCAATGACCATATCGAAAGCTATTGCAAACATACCTTTGTCCTCCTAAACGCATATTCTCTACCGAAGAAAACATCATTATCGACAGCTGAGCGGGCTGCTACAACTGCTCCAAAAGGATTACTTGTATCGATTTCAATCACTTCGCCTTTAATCCAAATACTTTGACCTGTCAGGTCGGGCGCTATCAGCACCTCTTCACCTAATTGTATTGCATTATTTTTTTCCATAATCATTATGTTTAAATTTCAACTGCAAAGTTATCCGTTTTTTTTGATTTCACAAGCCTTTCTCCTCATTTCGCTACTCTTTCGAGCCATTTGACCATCGCTAACATCAGTATCATGGATACTCCGCAAGCGCAGACAAACACTAACCAGCACAGCCAAAGCGGTACGGATGTATAGAGTCGGCCTCCGATGAATACCAGAAGGTTTCCGACAGCTGTTGCCGCTAACCAGCAGCCCTGCATAAGTCCTTGAAGATGTGGGGGCGCTACTTTCGACACAAACGACAATCCTAAAGGTGATATAAACAGCTCTGCTACAGTCAGTATGAAGTACATGCCGACCATTACTAACGGTGTTACTTTCATGCTTGCCAACGCATCCGCCGAGAGACCCGATAATGCCGATTTGTCCGGTAATGCAATAGATACGAGCAACATAAAGACGTATCCCAGAGCCGCTATACCCATACCGATACCTATTTTGCGTGGCGTGGACGGTTCGCGATTTTTCCTTTTCAACAGTCCGAAATACCACATAATCAACGGCGTAAGCAATACAACGAAGAATGGATTCACGCA
This sequence comes from Tannerella sp., assembly GCA_031290635.1. GTDB lineage: Bacteria > Bacteroidota > Bacteroidia > Bacteroidales > Tannerellaceae > Tannerella. The sequence goes on from JAITNE010000185.1 coordinate 7,427, forward strand.
TTGAAAAA
>JAITNE010000212.1 GCA_031290635.1 Tannerella sp.
GGGTGTTTTCCACTCGATATTATACTTGGAAATCTGAGCGTAAACGCTGCCCGTGCACAAAATGCAGCAGGCAAAAATGATAGATAATGTCTTATTCATGCTAAGTAATCAATTTTTAATGACGCAAAAGTACAAAAAATATTTAATTCCCGGATAAAGGGATTTTGCCTTTTCATACTTCCGGCTTCTTCTGCCGAAGCAATGCCGACTTTCGTACATTTCAAATAAAAGCCTTACCTTTGCACCCTAAATTCAAGTAAATTATGTCATTAAAATGCGGAATCGTAGGGTTGCCGAACGTAGGTAAATCCACTTTATTCAACTGTTTGTCGAATGCCAAGGCGCAGGCTGCAAACTTTCCTTTTTGTACTATCGAGCCTAATATCGGCGTCATCACAGTGCCCGATGAACGGCTTACCAAACTTGCCGAACTCGTGCATCCCGAAAAGATTGTGCCTACAACGGTCGAGATTGTCGATATCGCCGGACTTGTCAAGGGAGCAAGCAAGGGCGAGGGTTTAGGCAATAAGTTTCTTGCCAACATTCGCGAGACGGATGCAATCATTCACGTTCTGAGATGCTTCGACGACCCTAATGTGGTGCACGTTGACGGCTCTGTCAACCCTGTGCGCGACAAGGAAATAATCGACGCCGAACTGCAAATCAAGGATCTTGAGACGGTTGACAGCCGTATCGCCAAGGTGCAGAAGCAGGCGCAGACCGGCGGCGACAAGCAGGCTAAACAGATTTATGAGGTGCTTGCGCGTTTCAAGCAGGCTCTCGAACAAGGACAGAATGCCCGCTCGTTAGTTTTTGATACCAAAGACGACGAGAAGGTAGCGCATGACCTGTTTCTGTTGACCAACAAGCCGGTTCTGTACGTCTGTAACGTTGACGAAGCGAGCGCTGTAAGCGGTAATGCTTACGTGGAGCAGGTCAAAGCGGCTACGCAGGTCGAGCAGGCTGAGATACTTGTTGTAGCTGCCAAGATAGAAGGCGAAATAGCCGAACTTGAAACATACGACGAACGGCAGATGTTTCTCGATGAAATCGGCTTGACGGAATCGGGCGTCAACCGGCTGATAAAGGTCGCTTACCGATTGCTCAACCTCGAAACCTTCCTCACCGCCGGTCCGCAGGAGGTACGCGCGTGGACTTACCGCAAGGGCAGCAAAGCGCCACAGTGTGCCGGCGTCATCCATACCGATTTCGAGAAGGGTTTTATCCGCGCAGAGGTCATCAAATACGCCGATTACATCGCTTACGGCTCGGAAGCGGCGGTCAAGGAATCCGGCAAGATGAGCGTCGAAGGTAAAGACTACGTCGTTCAGGATGGCGATATAATGCACTATCGGTTTAATGTATGAAGAAATTATTATAAGTCATACAACGAAATCTCCGAAGAAACATATTACAAGCATCCGCAACAACATATTATAATCCATGAAACATATCCTAAACACACTATTAATAATTATCCATATAGCATTGACCGTTCAGTGCAATCCTCTCAGGAAAGAGCAGAAGATTGTTATCGGGCTTTCGCAGTGCATGCTTGATGATGCATGGCGTCAGACGATGATTCGCGAGGTACGGATTGAGGCTTCCAACTATGATAACATTGAGTTGGATATACGTAATGCCGACACTAACAACAAGCAGCAAATAGAGCAGATACGCGAGCTTATCGCAATGGATGTAGATGTGCTGATTATTTCACCTAATGAATCCGAGCCGCTTACTGCGGTAGCCGAAGAAGCTTATCGCGCAGGTATTCCTACTATCATCACCGACCGCAAGGTCAACACTGATCTCTACACCACCTTTGTCGGCTCAAACAATTACGAGATAGGACGGAGCGCCGGTCGTTACGCTATTGGGTATCTGCCGCAGAATGCCGTCATACTTGAAGTCTGGGGATTATCCACTTCTTCGCCGGCTCAGGAGCGTCATGAAGGCTTTACGGATGCTTTGAGCAGTAGGCCTGACATTAGTTTCGCAAGTTTACAGGGCGAGTGGCGCTATGATACAACGGCGGTACGCATCCTTCGCGCTCATTTGCCGGAGAAGATCGACTTTGTGTATGCTCACAACGACATGATGGCAATCGCGGTGAGAGAGTTTTTCGTAAAGAAAGATTCTACAGAAGGCCAAACGATTCATATCATCGGAGTAGATGCAGTTCCGGAGGCAGGCCTGGAAGCTGTAGCCGACGGGCGCATCAACACCTCGTTCATGTATCCCACCGGCGGCGAGCAGATAGTCAGGGCTGCGGTGCGTCTGGCTGAGGGTTTACCGGTTGACAAGTTTATCCCGCTGCAGTCGGCGCTTGTAGATAAGGCTGTAGCAAGCACGCTCTTGTTGCAGTCGAAGCAGGTAATTAATTATCAGCAAAGAATAGAAACCCAGAGGTCGAGGATTGACACTCTTTTCAACCGCTTCAACTTCCTCCGAAGTTCGCTCTACATAATATCTCTTTTGATGACAGGATTCATCATCCTTACCGTTTACGCTTTCCGCATCAACCGCAAGCTGAACAGCGCTAACACTACCTTGAAAGAAATCAACCGCAAGGAAGAAGAGCAGCGTCATAAACTGATAGCACTGAATGCCGAAATAAAGGAAGTTACGGCGCAGAAGATGCAGTTCTTCACCAACGTTTCACACGAAGTAAGAACGCCGTTGACGCTGATACTGTCGCCGCTCGAAAAGATACTGATTATGTTGAAAGACTCGCCCTGCTTTGCCGACCTGGAATTAATCAACAAAAATGCAGAGCGTCTCTTGCGGGTCATCAATCAGCTGCTCGACTTCCGCAAAATAGAAGAGCGTCAGGAAAAAATGAAGATAAGAAAGGTAGAGATAGTCAATTTCACTCGCGAGGTTATGTCGTACTTCAACAGTATGGCGACGGTCAGGCATATTTCCTACACTTTCGCGACGGACGTCGGTACCTGTCAGATATGGATAGATACCGACATGATAGAGAAGACGCTGGTCAATCTGCTCTCGAATGCGTTTAAGTTCACGCCCGAGCACGGCCGCATCAGCCTTGGTTTTACCATGCGGGAAGATATGATTTACATCATTATTGAAGATTCCGGTTGTGGTATCAGCGCCGAAAAACTGCCTTTCATCTTCGACATTTTCTATACCGACAATTGTTCCTCCGGCACAGGCATCGGACTTCATCTGGCTCAGGAATATGTACGGATGCACAAAGGTTCTATCACGGTAGAGAGCGAGGCGGGAAAGTTTACCCGCTTCACCGTCGGACTGTCGGCCGGCAAGGACAGTGCGGTTGAAGACGACATTTCGCCCGCGTCGTACTCGCAGCCTGACGACGTCGAGACTGCTGCGCTGCTGTCCTCCTCTTACCCATACGTTGTCTTGATTGTAGAGGATGATGACGAGGTGCGCAACTATCTTGAACGTGAACTGAAGGAGATGTTCACTACGCTTACCGCCTGCAACGGCAAGGAAGCAATATCGATACTCGAAAAGGAAGACGTCTCATTAGTTTTGAGTGATGTGATGATGCCCGACATGAACGGATTCGACTTGTGCAGACATATCAAGAGCAACATTTCGTTCAGTCATCTTCCGGTAATAATGCTGACGGCGCTTACCGAAGATCGCCAGCGCCTGTACGGCATATCCGGCGGCGCCGACGGGTATATACAGAAGCCGTTCAGCCTGCCATACGTCAAGGTAAGGATTATTCGCCTGCTTGAAGAACGGAAGAAGCTGCGCGAACAGCTATTGCAAAAGCTGAAAGACGACCATCTGCTGCTGACCGAACCGGAAAAGGCCTCGAACATCGAAGACCGTTTCATGCGACGTTTTCTTGCTAAGATTGAAGAGGTCTATACCGATACCGACTATAATATTGAGCGCCTGAGTGAGACCCTTGGACTGTCAAGAGGGCATCTTCATCGCAAAATAAAGGAGCTTACAGGTCTTCCTCCCGTTGATTTCCTGCGCAACTATCGTTTGAACAAAGCCGCACAGCTACTGCGTCAAAATAATCTTACCGTAAGCGAGATTGCCTATCAAAGCGGCTTCTCTTCGCCGGCCTACTTCGCTAAATGTTTCAAATCGGTTTATGATTTGACGCCCACCGAGTACTGCAAGTAGAATTAGCATCCAAAATAATCGGAATTTTTACTGATTTCTGTCCAATATCATTGATATTGGTCGGAAATTTCCACTTTTCTGTCCGTCAACATTGATGACGGTCGGAAATTTCCACTTTTCTGTCCGTCAACATTGATGACG
>JAITNE010000215.1 GCA_031290635.1 Tannerella sp.
AAGTCCGAGCGAGCAGAGGGGATTATGGACGCAGGTCAAGCAGCAATCATCCGGAATAGTCATTCGTTGACTTCTTTTTTCGGGACATCGGGACACTCAAAATGTCTCGACAGGGCAGAAAAGCAGAAAATATAATTGATTCTCGGGACATCTGGACACTCAAAATGTCGCGACCTATATTTCATAATAGGTTGCTGAACTGATTCCCTTTCTTTGAACCAACCCTAATTCTGTCATTTTTGTTAAATGTCGTTCTGCCTTTTTAGTATCATATGGACTTATTCATGACTTCAATAGCCATTGCCATATATTTTCGGGCATCCATAGTATCTTGTTGCATAATTCTTAACTTCAAGTCAACGGATTATACCAAGTCCTTTTCGGTGAGATAGTCGAGGTTTTTGCGGCGTATGACCTCGCGGGCGGCTTCACGGTTGTTGGTGCGAAGGATGACTATCGACTTCTCATGAAGCGAAAAGCAATACATGTATTCTATGCTTATGCCGCTTTGGGTGAAACATGACAGCGTGCGGGAGATGCTGTCTGCCGTCGATTCGGTTTGGATGGCGAGTACGTCAGTGAAGTTGACGCTCACGTTGTTGTCCTTCAATAGCTTGTAAGCTTTCTCGGATTCGCTGACTATCATCCGCAATATCCCGTATTCGGATGTGTCGGCGATGGTCGCAGCTATAATCCTGATGTTCTCGCGTGCAAGCAATGCAAGTATCTCGCAAAGTTTGCCGTACTTGTTTTCAATAAAAATGGAGATTTGATTTACAGTCATGATGGATAAATTAGAAATTAGAAGTGAGTAACGAAGAGTGAGTAATGAGCTGTGAGTAATAAGTAATCAGTAACGAGTTGTGAGTAATAAGTAATCAGTAACGAGCTGTGAGTAATGAGTAACTAACAATAAACAACAAGTAACTCTTTAGATTTTGCGGAGGTCTTTTACTCGGACTGCCTTGCCTTCGGCGACAGGTAACGACCCCTTTGAAAGCAGTTTTAAGCGCGGGGTTATCAACAGCTCGTCTTTCAACAGGCGTACTATCTTGCGACTCATCCGTTCAAGCGTCCCGTAATCGTCGGTGAACAGTTCGCTTAACTCTACTTCAATCAGCATCTCATCGTTGTTGCCGACCGTTTCGATAGTGATAAGATAGTTGCCGCCAAGTTCCTTGAACGACCTTAGTCTCGTCTCGATTTGAATGGGGAAGATATTTACGCGTTTGAGGATGATCATGTCGTCGCTGCGACCTTTGAAACGGTCGATGCGGCGATGGGTACGACCACAGGGACAGTCGCCGGGCAGGAAGCGCGTCAGGTCGTGAGTACGGTAACGAATCAACGGCATCGCCTCGCGTTGCAGGGTGGTGAGTACAAGTTCGCCCGTCTCGCCTTCGGGCACAGGCTGCAAGGTCTGCGGATCAATGATTTCGGCTATCACATAATCTTCCCAGATATGCAGACCGTTCTGCTCCATGCACTCGAAAGCTACTCCCGGCCCGTTCATCTCCGACATTCCGAAGCAGTTGTAAGCCTTCACTCCAAGCAGTTTTTCAATCCTTTGACGCTGTTCCTCCGAGTGAGGTTCGGCGCCCATGCAGAAGACTTTTAGCTGAGTATCCTTTCTGGGGTCGATGTTCATCTCCTGAAAAACCTCCGCCAGCCGCGTGGCATAACTTGGAATGATATGCAGGGCGGTCGTCCCGAAGTCCATAATGAATTTTATCTGTCGCTTGGAGTTACCCGCCGCAGCAGGCACGGTGAGCGCTCCGAGACGCTCTGCGCCATACTGAAAACCCAGCCCGCCGGTGAACATTCCGTAGCCCGAAGTGTTCTGAAAGACGTCGGTATCCCTTAGCCCTACCATATACATGCAGCGGGCTACCTGCTCGGACCAGAGGTCGATGTCGCGCTGCGAGTGAAGCACAACGGTAGGGTTGCCGGTAGTGCCGCTTGAGGAATGTATCCGCACGCATTTTTGCAGCGGGATTGCCGCGAAGCCGAAGGGGTAATGCAGGCGAAGGTCTTCCTTGGTAGTCAGCGGCAACAGGCCGATATCATCGACCGAGCGGATAGAGTCCGGAGTGATGCCGTGTTCCTTAAAAACCTTGCTGTAGTGTGACGAGCCGGCTGCCTGCCGGATAGCGCCGCGCAATCTTTCGGTCTGCAGATTGTGCAGTTCGCCGCGGCTCATCGTTTCAAATTCTTCTTGCCAATAGGATTGTGTCATAATATCTTATAATATCTTTTCCAAACATGACTGTGTCATAATATTGAGAATTAAAAGCGGAAAGCGAGGGATTCGAACCCCCGGTACAGTTACCCGTACACCGCATTTCGAGTGCGGCCCGATCGACCACTCCGGCAGCTTTCCTTCGTGCGCCTGTTCCGTCGGATTCTTCCGAACAAGCGCCGCAAAGGTACTAACTTTTTTTTACATGACAAATTTTTGTGGAAAATTTTTTATCCTTACCTTTGCACCTCATTATAAACGAAAATATATGTACGGTAATTACCAACAATTCCTCCAAACCGAGCTTGAAGCTATCAAGGAAGCCGGTTTGTACAAGACAGAAAGAATAATCAGCACGCCGCAAAAGGCGAATATTCAGCTGAACGGCGGCGAAGATGCGCTGAACTTTTGCGCTAATAATTATTTAGGTCTTTCGGACGACCCAAGACTGATAGTAGCCGCTAAAGAGGCTATGGATACGCATGGATTCGGCATGTCGTCAGTGCGTTTCATCTGCGGAACACAAGACAGACACAAGGAACTCGAAGCTCTGATTGCGGATTACTTCAAGACCGAAGATACTATCCTCTACGGCTCGTGTTTTGATGCTAACGGCGGGCTGTTTGAGCCTCTGCTCGGCGAAGAAGACGCTATCATCTCGGATACGCTCAACCATGCTTCGATTATCGACGGGGTACGGCTTTGCAAGGCTCATCGCTATCGCTATGCCAATGCTTCGATGTTTGAACTCGAAGAATGCCTTAAGGATGCACGATTTCAACGTTATAGATTGATAGCTACCGACGGCGTATTCTCGATGGACGGCAATGTTGCGCCCTTAGACAAGATTTGTAACTTGGCAGATAAATACGACGCTATCGTTATGGTTGACGAATCGCACTCGGCAGGGGTTGTAGGCGCAACCGGACACGGAGTAGCCGAACTCTACAAACTTTATGGCCGCATAGATGTCTTTACCGGTACGCTCGGCAAGTCGTTCGGCGGCGCAATGGGCGGATTCACCACAGGACGGAAGGAAATCATCGACCTGCTACGTCAGCGCTCGCGTCCGTATCTGTTCTCAAACTCGCTCGCGCCGGCAATCGTCGGAGCAAGTATAGCAATGTTCAATATACTGAAAGAAAGCAACGAGCTGCATACCCGCCTTGCTACTAATGTGCAGTATTTCCGCGATATTATGCTTGCCGCCGGCTTCGACATCAAACCGACGCAATCAGCTATCTGCGCCGTCATGCTCTACAACGCCCGACTGTCGCAGGATTTTGCCCTGCGTATGCAGAAAGAAGGCGTCTTCGTTACCGGATTCTACTATCCCGTAGTCCCCAAAGATCAGGCTCGCATCCGCGTACAACTGTCTGCCGGACATACAAGAGAGCATCTCGACAAAGCTATCAGCGCGTTTATTAAAGTCGGTAAAGAACTGAGTGTGATTAAATAGAGGTCATCTTTATCAAAGAACCGAATGTAATTAAATAATGGTATTAAACAGCAACTTTCATAGCCATTGCATCTTTTGCGACGGGCGAAGTCATCCTGAAAAATTTATCAAGTTTGCGCTTGCAAATCACTTTCGCGCGTATGGTTTTTCATCACACTCGCCGCTGCCTTTCGAGACTTTCTGGAACATGAGCAAAGAAGATACGCCGGAATATATCGCCGAAATACAACGACTTAAGGTGAAATACTCCGACTTTATCGAGATATATCTCGGTATGGAGATTGACTATCTCTCTGAAACATACAACGCTACCCTACCCTATTTCCGCGACTTGCCGCTCGATTACCGCATCAGTTCTATTCATTTCATGCCTTGGCAAACGCCGCTGCTCGAAGATAATATGGTATGTATCGACGGCTCTTATGATGGATTCAAGGATGGAATAAACGAGCATTACAATGGCAGTATCCGCGCATTGACGGAAGATTTCTTCCGCCATTCTATGAAGATGGTCGAACTTGGAGGCTTTGATATCGTTGGACACATAGATAAGGTTTACATGAACGGCAGCAAGCATCCGGATTTCAACATCAACGCCGAATGGTTTCGCAAGCCTTTCCTCGAACTGCTTGATTTGATAGCCGAAAAAGGCCTGATAGTCGAGATAAACACTAAAAACTTTCTGCGCAGAAACGAAACATATCCTCATCTAAGCTCATATAAAGAACTTAAAACGAGGAATATCCCTATCATGGTCAATTCCGACTGCCACTATCCCGATTTAGTGAACGACGGACGCAAAGAAACTATCTTGCTACTGCGAGAAGCCGGCTTCCGTTCAACCCGCGAAATAGTCAAAGGACAATGGCAAGATATAGCGCTGTGTGGAGACGTGGCACGCCCAGTCTCTACTATAACTTCATAATAACTTCAACTAACTTCCAAACCAACATGAATTTTCGACCTATCAGCATACAAGACAAGGATGTGATTACGGCGTTTACCCATAAGAGTGATTTCAATAATTGCGACTTCGCATTTGCCAATATGTGCAGCTGGAGTTTCTTCTACGACAGCGAGTTTGCCGTCGCCGACAACTTCCTGTTCATTCGTTTTTATATTGAAGAAAAAGGGCATCGACACCTCGCGTACATGATACCTCTCAGCGACGGAAACGGTGATGGCAACGCCGCCTCCGACCTGCATCATGCCATCGAAATGCTCGAACAAGACGCCGAAACTATGGGCTTCACGCCGCTTATACTCGGCCTTTCTTACGAAAAGAAGGAAGAACTCAACGCACTTTTCCCCGCCAAATTCACTTTTATGGCCGACCGCGATTACTTCGATTATCTATATCTGCGTGCAGACCTTGCCACACTGCGCGGCAAGAAATTTCAGCCTAAACGCAATCACATCAACAAATTCCGCAAACTGTATCCGTACGAATATCATCCTGTTACACCTGCGCTTGTACCGCAATGCCTCGAAGTAGAGCGGATATGGTGGAAAGCAAACATGGATGATAAGGACGTCGAAGACCTCTCGCACGAACAACTCTCCATGACCTTTGCACTCAATCATTTCGAGGAACTCGGACTTACCGGCGGCGCTATCACCGTTTATGGCAAGTTAGTAGCCTTCACCTACGGCTCGCCAGTCAACGACACTGTTTTCGGAGTGCATGTCGAGAAAGCCGACGTCTTCTACGAAGGCATCTTCAGCGTAATCAACATGGAGTTTGCCTCGCGCGTGCCCGAACAATACATCTACATCAACCGCGAAGAAGACTTGGGATTGCCGGGTCTGCGTCAATCCAAACTGTCGTATAACCCCACAATTATTCTTGAAAAATATGCAGCCCTACGTCGCAGATAATATCATGCATCCCTCAAGAGGTGATAAAAAGGCGCTTGCCTTGCTCTGGAAAGAAATTTTCGGAGACGACGACGCATTTGTCCGTCTCTTTTTCAAACGCATCTATAAGCCTGTCAATACTCTGATTATCAAAGATCAGGATAGCATTATCTCAGCCCTGTATATTCTACCTTACAGGGTACAAATCGGCGTCCGTTCATTCCCCTCGGCATATATTTGCGGAGTCTGCACTCGCCCGTCCGAGCGCGGCAAGGGTTATATGAAAACGCTGATGCAGGCAGCGATGGACGAGATGCGCAGCAAAGGATACGTCCTTGCAACCCTTATCCCTGCAAGCGAGCGACTGCGTGATTTCTACCGACGTTTCGGCTTCACCCTCCCCCTGAATTATTCCGTCGAAGTATGCAAAAAAAGCAAAGTTTCACCTTCTTCCTTCTTCTTGCTCCCTTCGACCTTCAATGCACTCTCGTCGGACGACTGTTTCATATCTAAGGCTTTCGCTTACTTCGACCTCAAGCAACGTCAACGCGACTGTACTATCCTTCACAAAGCTTCTGATTTCGAGAACATTATACGCGATTTAGCGAACGATGGCGGCGGAGTATGGACGGTGAAAGATGATGAGGACAACATTCAAGCCATCGCTTTTGCCAAGCCGGTATCAAAGACCCAATGCGAGATAACCGAACTGTTTTCCGACACTTTCCTCTACGAAGATACTCTTATCCAACACATTATGAAAGCATTAAAAGTAAAGGAAGCCATAGTGCGTTATCCTTCCAAAAGCGCTGAATCTAAAGTATATAACTACGGTTTAGCCTGCATTTTGAATGACAACATCCCTCCTGTCATCGACTTGCATCTCTCTCTGATGCTTGATTAAATTAGAAATAGTTGTCCGCTCTTTCCTCACGAGAAAAATTTTTTCGTGGGGCAAAAGGCTGTATAATACAGAGAAGTCTTGCTTTATACGCAAGAAAAAAATCGTCCGTGATACATTTTTTTTCGGAAAAATTTGGTGGATAAAAATATTATCTCTACTTTTGCGGTGTATTATTACACTATTATACTAAAACATTATGATTAGAGTAGAAAAAATTTCATTCAAGTACAAGCGGAAGACCGTCTTTACGGACTTCAACTTGACAGTCGCTGAGGGCAAAGTTTACGGACTCCTTGGCAAGAACGGCGCAGGCAAGTCCACGCTGTTGTATCTGATGACGGGCTTACTGAAAGCTCGTAAGGGCAAACTGTTCTATAACGACATCGATGTGTCGAAGCGCAAACCGGCGACTTTGAACGACGTCTTTATCGTGCCCGAAGAGTTTATGCTGCCCTCTATCTCACTTCGAGAGTACCTGAGTATCAACAGTCCTTTCTATCCTCGATTCAGTTCGGAACAGTTGAAGCAGAACCTCAGTCACTTTGACCTCGAAGCCGACCACAACATCAATCTCGGCAGCCTCTCAATGGGGCAAAAGAAAAAGGTGTTTATGAGCTTCGCACTCTCGACTAACACGTCTTTGCTGATAATGGACGAGCCTACTAACGGGCTTGACATTCCCGGCAAAAGCCAGTTTAAAAAGTTTATCGCCTCGAACATGACTGACGAGCGCACAATCATCATCTCGACGCATCAGGTGCGGGATATCGAGAAGTTGATTGAGCACGTTATCATCCTGGACAACAGCGATATACTGCTCGACGCTTCGACGGCGGATATCTGTAGCCGGCTCTATTTCGCCGAAGGGGTCGATCACTATGACCCCGACAAGGCTCTCTATGCCGTTCCCTCGCTCACCGGCTTCAATGTCATTACTACGAACGACAACGAAGCTGAGACTGTACTCAACCTCGAAACCCTCTTCAATGCTACGCTGAGTAATACCGGTAGCATCAAAGCTATGTTTAATTCTAAAAACACATCATTATGAACAATACATTTAATATAAGACGTTTTGGGCTTATCGTCCGAAAAGATTGCATTGAGAACTGGAAACGCTACGCGCTGATGTTTCTTA